>DATLKM010000306.1:0-9200 GCA_035538435.1 Binatia bacterium | reverse complement strand
ATTGAGTGAGTTTCACTCAAGGAGAGCCAATGAGCCAGCAACCGCTTTCCGAGCAAGCTGTTAAGCAGCCTGAATCCAACGATGTACGGGCCTTGCCCGTGCTCCCCGTGCGCGATACCGTTCTGTTTCCGCACGCCGTCCTGCCCCTCACTGTGGGCCGCGAGAGTTCGGTTCAGCTGATCAACTCCCTCGGAGAAGATAAAACTATAGTCGTTGTCGCCCAGCGCGAAGCGCGGGTCGATAACCCCCAAGCCAGCGATCTTTACACCGTGGGCACCTCCGCCGTCGTCCACAAAGTCGTCAAGATGCCCAACCAGAGCCTGTTCGTTTTTGCCGAAGGCCTGGAGCGCGTGCGTCTCGGCGAATTTACCCAGCTCGCGCCTTTCATGCGCGCCCGCACTTCGCCGATTCCGGAAGCAGCCCCGCCCGACAGTTCTGAAATTGAAGCCTTGCAGCGCAACGTGCTGACGCTGTTTCAGCAGATCGTTGCCGGCTCGCCCACTTTGTCCGACGAACTTTCCACCGTCGCCATGAACATCGACGAGCCCGGCCGGCTGGTCGACTTCATCGCCTCGTCGCTGCCCTCGCTTTCCACGCCCGACAAACAGGACGTGCTCGAGACGCTCGACATCCGCGTGCGCCTGGAAAAAATCAACCAGCACCTCGCCAAAGAACTCGAAGTGCAGCAACTGCGCAACAAGATTCAAAGCGAAGTCCAGGACCGCGTGCAGCAGACCCAGCGCGAGTACTACCTGCGCGAGCAGATGAAGGCCATCCAGAAAGAACTGGGCGAGCAGGATGAAGGCCAGCGCGACGTCGACGATCTGAAAAAGAAGATCGAAGAAGCCGGCATGCCCGAGGAAGTCAAGAAAGAAGCCCTCAAGGAACTGGGCCGTCTTTCCCGCATGTCTCCCATGGCCGCCGACTACTCGATGACCAGAAATTACATCGAGTGGCTGGCCGTGTTGCCCTGGGCGAAAACTTCCGGCCAGGAAATCGAAATCCCCAAGGCCAAGGAAATTCTGGATACCGACCACTACGACCTGGAAAAAGTGAAGAACCGCATTCTGGATTACCTGTCGGTCCGCCGCCTGAAGCCCAACATGAAAGGCCCGATCCTTTGCTTCGTCGGCCCTCCGGGCGTGGGAAAAACTTCGCTCGGCAAATCCATCGCTCGCGCCTTAGGCCGCAAGTTCGTGCGCCTTTCGCTCGGCGGCGTGCACGATGAAGCCGAAATCCGCGGCCACCGCCGCACTTACATCGGCGCCATGCCCGGACAAATCATTCAGGGCATTCGCCGCGCCGAAACCAAGGATCCGGTCTTCATGCTCGACGAAATCGACAAGGTCGGTCGCGATTTCCGCGGCGATCCCGCTTCCGCCCTGCTCGAAGCGCTCGATCCCGAACAGAACTCGACGTTCCGCGACAATTATCTCGACGTAACCTTCGATCTTTCGAAGGTGCTCTTCATCACCACCGCGAACATGCTCGACCCCATCGCCGAGCCCCTGCGCGACCGCATGGAGATCATCGAGCTTCAGGGCTATAGCGAGGAAGAGAAGCTGCACATCGCCAATCGCTACCTGGTCCCGCGGCAGATCGAAGAAAACGGAATCACCGCGGAGCAGATCGAATTTCCCGAAGCTGCTTTGCGCTACATCATTCGCCACTACACCCGCGAAGCCGGCGTCCGCAGTTTGGAACGCACCATCGGCACCATCTGCCGTAAGCAGGCGCGCCGTTTGGCCGAAGGCAAGACCGACAAACTCGTGGTCACGCAGGAAATCGTCCAGGAATTTCTGGGCGGAATCAAAGTCCGCTCCGAAGGCGAAATCGAAGAGCGCACCGAGCGGCCCGGAGTGGCCGTGGGTCTCGCCTGGACTCCCGCCGGCGGCGACGTGCTTTTCGTCGAAGCCAACGCCATGAAAGGCAAAGGCGGCTTCACCATGACCGGACAAATCGGCCAGGTGATGCAGGAATCCATGCAGGCGGCTCTGACCTGGGTCCGTTCGAACGCTACTGCGCTGGGAATCGACGAGACCTTCTTCTCCGAGCACGACCTGCACATGCACGTGCCGGCCGGAGCGATTCCGAAAGACGGTCCTTCAGCCGGCGTCACCATGGCAACCACCCTGGTGTCGCTGTTGACGGGCCATCACATTCGTCCGCTCACCGCGATGACCGGAGAAATCACGCTCAGCGGCAACGTACTTCCCGTCGGCGGCATTAAAGAAAAAGTGCTGGCCGCCAAGCGTGCAGGCGTGAACACCGTAATTCTGCCCGCGGAAAACAAAATGAATGTGGAGGAAGACCTGACCAAAGAACAGGTCGAAGGCCTCGACATCCATTATGTGAAGACGATTGGAGACGCGCTGAAAGTCTCGCTGCCGGAAGCGGCAAAGTCGCTGGCGGCGAAATCGGTATTGCCTCCTCCCAAGGAGACCAAGCCCGAGCATCAGCCGGTCCAGCCCGCCCAGCCTGTCGTCGCGCACGATAGCGTCGTAGGCTGGCACTCGTAACGAGGAGCTTTGAAAGGGCGCGGCTTTCAGCCGCGCCGCTGGTTTCCTTAAATAACAAAACCCCGGACTCAGTCGTCCGGGGTTTCTTTTTTAGCTTCCGCATGAGCTCCGGTATCAAGAATCCACCCGGGTCCCCGGTCCTCACTCCACATGGTGCGAGACGCAACTGTTCAGCGGATCAAGCACCATGTCGTACTCGACGGCCTGCCAGCCATTCGTAACAACATCCATCGGGTTGTTGGGGTTGTATATCTTCCCAAGGTAGTTGGACGGAGGTACGCCGGGCCCCACCTCCTCGGCGTTATTGCAGCTTCCTACTCCGTTGATTGTCAGGCCCTGGGGAATCTGCGTGGTCGCCGTAAAGTTCTGGAAGAAGAGTTGTGCCTCGGGAGACGAATTGTTCATCGCGCAGTCGCTGGTGCAGCTGGATGAAACACTTGAGCAAAGCCACGCCGTTATATTCGTGCTGGCGTAGTTGAAGGTGCCGACGGTTCCGTCAACGATGCTCATTTGCTTCCAAGCGGCGTCGGCAGCCCCAGCCGTTCCCGAACTATTCTGGCAAACGTATTGCGGGGGCGGGTTAGTCTCATCCGCCCACGCCTCAACCCCATTCAGGGCATCGGTGTACTTGATCGCCTCGGTCCAAGACTTCATGACGCTGTCCTGATTGCAGAAATTGACCTGTGGGGGTATGACCGGAGGGCAGACCTCAACGTTCGGATTGCTATTAGGAACCATGCAGCCCTGATCGATATCGCTGAGCGGCGGTCCCGAAATCATGGAGAACTTATCCATGTAGGCAGTACCACCATACCACGCCAGCCCCCGCTCCCGCGCTCGCTGTCTGTGCGCACATGCCAGCGGGCTGGTACGCCGACTGAATCGGAACGTAGAAATAGCCGTAGACCCAATTCAGAAAGGTAGCGGGGCGGCAGGCAGCGTAGCCAACGCTCTTCTTGCCGCTCCCGCCGTTGGTTACGTCCTCCCAAGCGCTATCCCACGCCGTGAGAATTACCTGATAGCCATCGTTGTAATAGTCCTCCGCGTACTGCGTAAAAGAATACGTTCCGGCAGGAAAAGGGGGCGTGCCGCCGTTCGGGGTTGTTCCGCCCTCGCCACTCAGGAAAACTATGGTTCCCAAGGGCGAGGGCGGGGTCATGTACCCGAAGGTTACGCCCAGGGGCTGAACCGCGATGCCGTTTGGCCCGTTCGGGCAATAGACGATAGCATGCTGGCACGTCATACCTGCAGGGTAGTCGTCGGGCGGGGTAGTCGGACAGCTCCACTGATTTTTGCTTACAGAAACGGTGCCTATCGGTGCAGGGCCGGCTTGAGCCTGCAACCCGATTACAAGGATGGCCGTCGTAAGGATGAAACCCACCAGGATCCTGTTCACAGTCGATCTCCTTTAGAACGAGTTTTCGTCTCGTGCTTCCTGCGCTTTCTCCGAGGACCTAGAAATGTACTCCGACTTTCGTGGCCCGCGCAAAAAAAGAGATTTCTGTTACGAAATCCGAACAAGATAGGAATCTTGATGGATTGTGGCCGGGATTGGTGGTAACCTAATGGTCCTGGAAACCGCGCCGCAGTCCCGGTTCGCCGCTCGGAGCTGCAAGGAGAGCGATATGTTTCGTCCGAAAGGCCTCCTAGGTGCCGCGCTAGCCGCTTCATGTGCGCTGGCCTTCAGCGCCCCTGCTGCTGCCCAGTTCGAGACGCGGGGTCAGTTCACCGTCGGCGACCACCCCACCTCCATTGCGGCGGGAGACTTTGATGGCGACGGAATTGTTGACATCGCGGTCGTGGCAGGGGATAGCACAAATGGCGTCGTCGTCCTGCTTGGCAACGGCGATGGGACCTTCCGCTTCGGGTCCTCGTTCTCGGCGGGGGTCGGCGCGGTCTCGGTAGTTTCGGTCGACTTCGATCACGACGGAAATCTCGACCTGGCCGTTGCGAACTCTCTCAGCAGCTATATCAGCATCTTCCTGGGCAATGGTGACGGCACCTTCCGCCCCGGCCCGCAAAATCCGCCTGTGCCCCAGCCTCTGAATTTCGTCGGCGCCGGCGATTTCAACGGCGACGGCATACCCGACCTTGTAGGTTTTTCCTTTGCCTGGCCACACAATCTCAGTGTCTTTTTCGGCAAGGGCGACGGAACCTTTCAGAATCCCGTGATTACCGACACCGAGTTCAGTATCGAGAGCATCGGCGTCGGCGATTTCAACGGCGATGGCAACCTCGACGTCGTTACCGCCGGGGATTTCACCATCAACGTTCTGCTGGGCCAGGGCAATGGCCGATTCGAGCGCGGAGCAAGTTATCCCAGCGACGATTCTCCAGCCTCGATTGCGGTAGCGGGCTTTAGCAACAATCAAAAACTCGACCTGGCGATTGCGAACTCATCGGGCATCGCCGTGATGATGGGCAACGGCGACGGCACCTTTCAAAGAGCGATCGAGTATCCCACCGACTACCCGTTATCGGTTGCCGTAGCCGACTTCAACGGCGATCACATACCGGATCTCGCGGCGGCGAATTCTTTCGTTTCGAGCGGCGCCACTGTTTTCCCGGGTAACGGCGACGGCACATTTCAATCCGGTATGTTCTATCCCGGCGGCGAGGAAAGCGACTACGTGGCCGTGGGCGATTTCAACGGCGACGGGCAGACAGACATGGTGCTGGCAGAAAAGCGCTTCGACCGCATCTTCGTCCTGCTCAACACGGGCGTCGCCACCTTCTCACCTACCACGCCGCTGAACTTCAAGAATCAGGCCGTCGGCAAAACCAGCCCGCCGCAGACGATTACCGTCACTAATACGGGCGCAGCGGAATTGAAAATCCAATCGATGAGGGCCAGTGCCGAGTTCGGCGTAACGTCGACCTGTGGCTCTGGCCTCGCCCCGGGCGCAAGTTGCACCATATCGGCCACGTTCTCGCCAACCCAGACGGGCGCGGTGCAAGGAACAATCACCATCATCGACAGCGCCTCAACCAAGCCACAGGTGATCGAACTCTCCGGCACCGGCACATAACCAAGAGCGCGCTTTTTGTTCTCGCAATGCTTTGAAAGGGCGCGGCTTCAGCCGCGCCGCTGGCTGCCTTGGAAGAAAAATAAAGGAACTTCAGACGCGCGTCCGAAGCTCTTATTTCCAGTGCCCGCGCAAACCCTACTCCGGCACATTCACTCGCCGCATCAAATCCGCATAGCGCGGATCGGAACGAATCGAGTCGAACGTCGGATAGCGGATCTCGAGCATGAACTCAAGGTTCTGGTCCTTATAAGCCTGCTCCAGACATTCAAACGCCTTCTCGCGGTTGCCGGTTAATGCGTATCCCCAGGCCACCGAGGGCAGCCATTCCTCTTTCGGTTCCATCGTCAGCAGCAACCGGAGATAGCCGGCGGCAGTTGGCGCATCCGGCAACGGCGGCGCAGCCGCGATTCCCCATTTCCGTACGCGCTCATTCGCGTGGGCAAAATCGCCCTGCAAGGTCAGCAGCGCCGAGTACTTGTAATTTCCCGGCGGAAAGTTCGGGTCGCGCGCCAGCGTCTTCTCAAATTGCTCCTTCGACTCGGCATAGCGGTGCATTTCCATCAGCAGCATCGCGTAATTCGTATTAATAATGGGCGACAGCGGATCGAGCGCCAGCGCGGTGCGCATATGGCTCTCCGCTTCGTCAAAGCGCTTCAGGGGAATGAGAAACGAGACCGCGTAAAAATAGTGCGTCGGGCCGCTGTTCGGGTTCAGCTCCAGGGCGCGCCGGTATTCCTGATCGGCTTCGCTCCATCTCCACGCCATGGAGAGAACGCCCGCCCGCGCGGTGTGCGCCTCGGGCAGGGAATCGTCCAGTTGCAGCGCCTTCTGCGATGCCTCCAGTCCCAGCGCGATGCCTTGTTTCGAACTGATTCCGATTCCATAGCTTGCAGCCACAGAGTAGGTGTCAGACAGGCCGGCGTAGGCCAGAGCATACTTGGGATCGGCCGCAATCGCCTGCTGAAACAGTTCAATGCTTTTCTTCAAGCCCTCCGGCGAACGTCCATACCACGCCTGCCGCCCTTCCAGATAAAGCCGGTAGGCTTCGGGATTCGTCGTGGCCGCATGCGTGAGTTTCTGTTCTTCGCCCCCGGTCAGCCTTACGCGCAAACGGCTCGAAACATCGCGCGCAATATCTCCTTGCAGCTGCGTGATCTCCGCCAGCTTGCGCACATACTGGTCGCCCCATAACTCCGAGCCATCGCCCGAGTTCACCAGGTCGGCGTGAATGGTAAGTTCGTCGCCACGCTGAGTAACGCGCCCGGTAAGCACCGCGCCCACTTGCAGCGTCTTTCCCACCTGCGCCGGATCTTCCTGATTGTTCTTGAAACGAAACACCGTGCCCCGCGCCATCACCTTGATATTGGGAAGCTGCGAAAGCGAACTGATCAGGCTGTCGGTGAGGCCGTCGCTCAAATATTCATTGCCGCTGTCGCCGGTGGCATTGACGAAGGGTAAGACAGCAAGCGACGTAATTTCTTTCGCGCTCGATCTTCCCCGCAGAAAATAGACTGCGCCAAGCGCCCCCACCACCACCAGGGCCGCGATGCCTGCAATCAGCCCCCACGGGCGCTTGGACGACGCCGCCTGCACGGCGACCGAACCGGAACTTGCCGCAGCCGTGGTGCCCGACGTGGTTTGTGCCCGCCCGGAATCGAGATCGCGCTTCAGCCGCTTCAAGTCCGCGCCAATCTCCGCCGCGCTCTGGCAGCGCACCTCAGGATCCTTTTCCAGCGCCTTATCGATAATCTCTTCCAGCTTCGCCGGAATCTGCGGATTCAGTCGCACCGCCGAAGTCTGCGCGCGGTTCAGGATGGAATCGAAGGTCAACCCGGAAGTGTCTCCGAGAAAAGGCAGCGTGCCGGTCGCCATTTCATAGAGCACCACCCCGAACGAAAACAGGTCAGTCCGCTTGTCGAGTTCCTTGCCCTTCACCTGCTCCGGCGACATGTAAGCAATCGTCCCCACCGCCGTTCCCGGACTGGTAAGGTGCTGGGGTTCGTCCATAGTCGCGAGCGAGTGCACTTGGCTCGACGATCCGGCATCGGGCACGACCTTGGCCAGCCCGAAGTCGAGGATCTTCGCGTGCCCGCGCTTGGTCACGAAAATGTCCGCCGGTTTAATGTCGCGGTGGATGATGCCTTCGCCGTGCGCAGCGTCCAGCGCGTCCGCAATCTCGATGCCCAGCGAAAGCAGCGTTTCGATCTCCAGCGGCCGCCCCCCGATGCGGTGCTTCAGCGTGGTGCCATCCAGAAATTCCATGGCGATGAAAGCCTGCCCGTTTTCTTCGCCGATGTCGTAGATCGTGCAGATGTTGGGATGGTTCAGCGCCGAGGCGGCTTTGGCCTCGCGCCGGAAGCGGGCAAGATTCTGCGGGTCTTTGGCGACTTCGTCAGGCAGGAATTTCAGCGCGACAAAGCGGCCGAGTCGCGTGTCCTCGGCTTTATACACCACTCCCATGCCGCCGCCGCCCAGCTTTTCCAGAATGCGATAGTGGGAAATGGTTTGACCGAGCATCGCCAATTTGCGAACGACCGCCGCCCCGAACCGCCATCTTAGGGGCGCGGGGGATGCGAGTCAAATCCCCGGCAGCTGGGTTCGACAACGCGATTGGAATTACCGTTGCGCTGTCATCCTGAGCGCAGGCGCTTTTCAGCCCGAGCGAAGCATCTCATGCTCCTCTGGCCATAGGGTATGGGACCCGCGCCCAACCTCCGTCAGAGCCCGCTCCTATGTCACAATGAGACTGTTCGGCTAAATCGCGTGGCAGGTTCCATCATGTGCAGAAACATCAAGACCCTCTTCAACTTCGATCCTCCGGCCAACGAGCAGGAGATTCGCGCCGCCTCGCTCCAGTTCGTTAGAAAAATCAGCGGCTTCAATAAGCCTTCAAAAGCGAATGAAGAAGCATTTCAAGCCGCCATTGAAGAAGTCGCAGCAGTCTCGGCGCGCTTGCTTCATTCCCTCGAAACGACAGCCCCAGCGAAGAACCGCGAAGAAGAAGCCGCCAAAGCCAAGGCCCGCGCCGCCGTGAGATTCGGCGACTAAATCAAGATGCTGTCATTTCCAGCTATTTAATCCGCCTTCGCCTCGGGTGAATCGAATCACCCTCTTCTCCCCGCAATCATCAGCCCCGCGCCCACCACAATCAGCACAACGCTCACCACGGGCGCCACGCCTTCGTCGTGCCGCGTGGTTACGCCAACATGCGCATCTCCCACATGAAATCCGTGGTGTTCGTAATGCGGGAAGGGGACGAAAAAGGAAAGCACCCCGATCACCAGCACGATCACTCCTACAATCATCAAAGCTCTCAAGGCAATCCCTCCCACGCCAACGACTGCCAAGCGGTCAGTCGAACTCGGCGTAGGATGCAGATTCACCGCAAAAGGCTGGCGACATTCGCAAACAGCAGTTCAGGCCAAAAAAATGCAGGGCCATTTCCTGCGCATGGCCCTGCATCAATGTTGATCAAGAAAGAAACGCCCTATCCCGCGAACCCTCTCACAAATTCCACAATGCTCCGCAGCGCGATTCCCGATGGTCCTTTCGAAATCCACGGCTTCTGGTCTTCCATCCACGCCGTGCCCGCGATATCGAGGTGAATCCACGGCGTCTCTTCCGCGAATTCTTTCAGGAACATCGCTGCCGT
>DATLKM010000305.1:0-18910 GCA_035538435.1 Binatia bacterium | reverse complement strand
CTTCCGCCTTCGTGCCGCTCTGTTGTGCAAGCACCTGGCGCACCGCTTCAACCACCAGATCAGGCCGATCCAGTTGTATATAGTGCCCGCTGTTTTTTGCGACGATTCGTGTGCCGCGCGTGGAAAGGTGAGTCAGTTCTTCCTGCATTTCGCTCCATGCCATGCCCACCGGTTTGACCAGTTCTTCCGGCAGATCGGGCTGCGGTATGTCAGGGTCCTCAGACAAAACCGACAGGGGAAGGCCGCCGAACGGGCCTGTGCCCGCGGCCTGCTTGGCGCTTTCGGGAAATTTATCCATCTCCGCCACGCTCTCCCGCAGGCTGTGAACGTTGCAGTCGGCGGCCCGCGCCTCGACCCCGCCGGTGCAGAAACCCATCAGCCGCGGAATTCCAAACGGCATGGTGAATGCGAAGAATTCCATCTCCCGCCGCCAACTTGCATCCATGTCGTTCAGTTCGGGAGGGAAGCGCCTCATCTGCTCGGGATGCGAAGCGTCCACCAGCACCATTCCAGCCACTTCGCCGCGATAAAGCTGCGTAAAGAGGCGAACGTTGTATCCCGCCAGCGAATGTCCAACCAGCAGGTAAGGCGGCTCGACGCCGGCGTTGTGCAGAAGCCTGTGTAACTCTTCGGCCATGTCTTGGCTGGTGCGCGGACGCGGGCTTGCGTCGCTGTAGCCGTACCCTGCGCGGTCGTATGAACAAGCCCGCGCGAATTGCGCCACCCGTGGCTGCACTTTTTGATACCACGGCACAAAGCTGTCACCGAGCCCGGAATCGAATACGACTGTCGGCGATCCCGAGCCCAGGCACACGATATGCATCCGGTATCCGCCCACGTCGACAAGTTGCCCGGGCATGGGCGCAGCCCGCCGGTCACGCGCGGATTCGATCCATTGATAGGCGGCTCCCGCTGCCCCCAGAAACAATCCCAACAGGAGGCACGCGATTACCATGCGGCGCAGCCAGAAATGAGGCGTAGAGGTCGGAGTCATTCCAAACGGAATCCTACATCACGGGCGGCACGGAGATGCCCATGATGGCGAGCGCGCGAACCAGTTCGCGCCGCACTATTGCGACCGTCGCCAGTAGAAAAGTCTTCTTCTTCTCATCGCTCTCGCTCAGGATGGGATGGCGATGATAAAAAGTATTGAAGAGCTGCCCCAGCTGGAACACATGCTTGCTCAGGTGCGCCGGCTCGGTCGTGGCGATGCACTGATCCACGATGTAGGAAGTTTTCGACGCCGCCAGCCATAGCGCCCAGAACTCGTCTCCATTTTCGCCGGCGAGGACTTCCCGAATGTCTTCCACGGAAAGGCCAACCCCCGGTGCGTCGTCGATCCCCGCCTTCTTGAAAATGCTCGCCGCGCGGACGGCGGCATATTGCGCATAAGGCCCGGTTTCGCCCTCAAAACTCAGGGCGTCTTTAAAGTCGAATGCGATCACCGACTGCTTGGTGAACTTCAGCATGAAATAGCGCAGGGCGCCGGTGGCGATCTGCGTGGCAATTCCCAGTCTTTCGGAATCGCTGACTTGGGGATGCCGCGAATCGACTTCGCGTTTAGCCGAAGTGATGAGTTGATCGAGCAGGTCGTCCGCCTTCACGCCGAATCCCTTGCGCCCGCTGACTTCGATGTAGGGCTTGGCCTTGTCCTCGTCTTTCAGCGTGTAGCCGAGTTCCGCCGCGCACCGCGGAGTGAGAGTGACCATCTCGTAGGAGAAATGCGTGTAGTGGTCGGCGGCCTCATCGTGTCCCAAGCCGCGCAGGGCTTCGATGACCGTGCTCTGCGCTTCCGCCTGGCGGGCGTCGATCACGTTATAGATTTCGGCAACGTTGCCGAAATGGGGATGGTCTTTTTCTCCATTGGTCGTGGAAATCCAGCATTCGTGCTGGTCCGGATAGCGAAAGAATTTCCGATAGCCGAAGTCGCGGCCCAGCAGGCCGAACTTCCACATGTGATAGGCGATATCTTTTCCGACGTAACCGACGGTGCCGTTCGACCGCACGATAACTTTCTGGTCTTCCTCCGAAATTGCCTGTGCTTCCTCTGCGCTCCCTGGGTTCTCCGTGTTTAAAGCTTTTGCAGTCCCCGCCCGCCGCATCACCCAGCAGCCTTTATTTTTGCCGGTAGTCTCAAACGTCAGGACCCCGGCGTCTTTCAGCTTGGCGAAGGCCGCATCCCAGAAGTGAAGGTGAAGGATTTCGCTCTCGCGCGGCAGAAAATCGTATTCGATCTGCAGTCGCTCCATTGTCTCGAGATGCCGCCGCAGAACGGCAGTCGAGATCACTTCGGCGATGGCCGCCGTTTCGCTGGAAGCGTCTTCGATCGCATGCAGCGTTTGTAGCCGCACTTGTTTGTTCTTCTCGTCCTGCTCGTACCATTGCGAGACCCTTGCATATAAATTCCAGCAGTAATAATCGAAACGTGGCTCGCGCGAGAGCGCCTCTATTTCCGCGCGGGACTTCTTCTCCAGATGGGTGAACCCTACGACTACATCCGCGACCTGCACCCCCGTGTTGTCGATGTAATTCTGCACGTCGACTTCGCGACCCGCGTACCGCAGCAGGCGCACGAACGTGTCGCCCAGAATGGCGTTGCGCAGGTGTCCGATATGCGCCGCTTTATTGGGATTGATGCTGGTGTGCTCGACCAGAATCTTGCCGGCAGATATTGCCGCAACCGGCTTTTGATCGGCCAGCAGCGCAGCCGACATCCAGCCTCGGTCGATCCTTGCGTTCAAATATCCCGGCGGCGCAATTTCGAATCCGGCAATGCCTTCGATCGCACCGATTTCCGCGCGAATGGTTTCCGCGACCTTCAGCGGCGCGGCCCGCAGCGGTTTGGCGAAAGGGAACATGGGGATGGCAAAATCCCCCATCTCCACCTTCGGCGGTTGCTCGATCACGATTTTCGGCAGCGCCGCGCCGGGATAGCGCCGGCGCAAAAACTCCTCCAGTCGCCGCGCCAGATATTGTTCGAGTGAACGGTACAAGGCTGCCTCAAAATGATTTCAGAAGAAAGCGATTCTAACAGAGAGCTTACGGGCGGCGGCTCTGGCGTCGCACATAACTCTATTCCGGCCTGAGGTTTGACGCGAACCGGACGCTTACCTATGATAAAAATTCGTACTCTTCTCACCACGCAGGCATGGTTTGCCGCGATTTCTGCGGCCCCAGGCCTTCGTGGTGAATTGATTTTTTATGCGCATCGCGTACCTTGAATGTTTTTCCGGCGTCAGCGGCGACATGTTTCTGGGAGCTCTCATCGACGCCGGCGTGCCCGCCGCCCTGCTGGAGCAGACCGTGGCCGCGCTCAACATTGGCGCGCGCCTTGAGGTTTCACGGGTCAGTCGCAGCGGAATTTCCGCGACCAAAGTCGACGTTTGGGTCGACGGCGAAAAAGACATGCCGCGCGAGGAGTACTGGCAAAAACAAGAAGCCAAGCCGCATGCTCACGCTCACGAGCACCACCGTGAACACGATCATGAACACGACCATGCCCACGCCCATGATCACGCTCACGACTACGATCACGGCCGGGGCCTGAAGGAAATTCTTCAAATCATTTCTGCCGCCTCGATTTCAGAAAGCGCCAAGAAAACGGCGATCACGATCTTTGAGCACCTCGGCGCGGCCGAAGCGAAAATTCACAGCACCAACCTCGAGAACGTTCACTTTCACGAAGTCGGCGCGGTCGACGCCATGGTCGATATCGTCTGTGCCGCTGTTGGTGCCGAGGCGTTGCAGGTCGATCGAATCGTGTGCTCGGCGCTGAATGTCGGCGGCGGCACTGTGAAATGCGCTCACGGGGCCTTTCCCGTTCCCGCCCCCGCCACCGTGGAATTGCTCAGGCACGCCCCGGTTTATTCTTCCGGAGTGCAGGCCGAACTGGTCACTCCCACGGGCGCGGCGATCGTCAAAACGCTGGCGTCGGGGTTCACGCAGTTCCCGGAAATGAAGATTGAGCACTCCGGTTATGGCGCGGGCTCGCGCGATTTTCCCGGCCATCCCAACGTTCTGCGCTTGATTGTGGGCGACGCCTCTTCTCCAACTTTGGCGGCTCACACGGCCTCGGAAACCATCACCGTTCTGGAAGCCAACCTCGACGATCTGAATCCCCAGGTTTTTGGTTATGTGCTCGATCGCCTGCTCCAAGAAGGCGCGCTCGATGTTTTCGGCATTCCGGTGCAGATGAAAAAGAGCCGGCCGGGAATGCTGCTGACCATCTTGTGCAAGCCGGAAGACGCCGGCAAACTTACCAAACTGATTTTCACCGAGACCAGCACGCTCGGAGTGCGCCGCCGCGACGAGACCCGCCAGGCGCTGGCCCGCCGCTGGGAAAAAGTCGGCACGCCGTGGGGCGAGGTGCGGATCAAAATCGCCAGCATGAATGGGACCGTTACCAATTACGCCCCCGAATACGAAGACTGCCGGCGGATTGCGGCCGAGCATCGTGTGCCCTTGAAAACCGTGATGCAGGAAGCGGGGAGACTTTTTCTGGAAGCCGGCAAGAAACCTTAAACACACGGGACACATTGGGCACAGGGTTTTACGAGATTGACCGACAGCGTATGAGCAAGAAGTTCTACATCACGACCCCGATTTATTACGTGAATGCCCATCCTCACATCGGGCACGCTTACACCACTCTTGCCTGCGATACGATTGCGCGGCGGCAGCGCATGCTGGGCGCGGAAACTTTTTTTCTTACCGGCACCGACGAGCACGGGCAGAAGATTGAGCGCGCCGCCCAGGCTGCGGGAAAAACTCCGCAGCAATACGCCGACGAAATTTCCGGCGAATTCCGCGCGCTGTGGAAGCGGATGGGAATTTCCAACGACGATTTCATCCGCACCACCGAAGACCGCCACAAGAAGCGCGTGCAGCACCTGTATCGCGCGATTCGCGACAACGGTTACATCTACAAGGGAGTTTTCACCGGGCAGTATTGCGTTTCCGATGAGCTTTACGTCGACGGCGCGCAGCCCGGCGATCCCTGCCCCACTTGCGGCCGTATTACCGAAACCGTCAGCGAAGAAAATTATTTCTTCAAGCTGTCGGCGTTCCAGGACAAGTTGCTGGAGCTTTACCAGAACCCGGAGTTCATCCGTCCGGAATCGCGCCGCAACGAAGTCATTTCCTTTGTGAAATCCGGCCTGCGCGACCTCTCCATCAGCCGTTCCACTTTCAGTTGGGGTATACCGGTCCCCGACGATCCCAAGCATGTGATTTACGTCTGGCTCGATGCACTGGCCAACTACATCACCGCGATCGGCTATGGATCGTCCCATGCCGGGGCGCAGGAAGCGTTCCAGAAATTCTGGCCTGCCGATGTGCAGATGATCGGCAAGGAAATCGTCCGCTTTCACTGCGTATACTGGCCGGCATTTCTCATGGCCGCCGGATTGGCCATGCCCAAAGCCATCGTCGCCCACGGCTGGCTCTTGTTTGAAGAAAGCAAGATGTCGAAGTCGCGCGGCAACATTGTGCGCACCGAAACCATTCTCGACGTGCTGGGCGCCGACGCCCTGCGCTATTTTCTGCTGCGCGAAGTCGTCTTCGGCCAGGACGGATCGTTCTCTTTCGATGCGCTGGTGCAGCGGTACAATTCCGATCTCGCCAACGGGCTGGGAAATCTGGCCAGCCGAACTTTGGCGATGATCAAGCGCTATTTCAAGGGCGAGGTGCCGTATCCCTCGCACGCGGCGGCCAAATCGCCCGCCGACGACGCAATCGCAGAAACCGCGCGAAAGACGATTCGCGAATTCGGTGTGCTGTTCGATCAGTTTCAATTCTCTCGTGCGCTCGAAAGCGCGTGGGCGCTGGTTGCAGCCGTCGACAAATATATTGTTGAGAATGAGCCTTGGTCTCTCGGCGAGAAGCAGGATGAAAACAGCCGCTCCCGCCTGGCCACTGTCCTTTATACGGCTGCCGAGGCTCTACGCATCGCCACGGCGCTGGCACATCCAGTCATTCCCGACGCTACGGCGAAAATCTGGTCGCAGATGGGCCTGGGCGACATTCAGAAACTTGCACTCGCGGAATTGACCTGGGGACAACTGCCGCTCGGAACGAAGCTGGGGGAAGTGCAGCCGGTGTTTCCCCGCGCCGACAAGAGCGCCATCGAAAGGATGCAGAAGATGGAAGAGGATCGAAGAAGCATCACGCCCGCCGCGCCGCAGGCCGAAGCAGCGCCGGCGGCAACGCCTGCCGCAGTCGCTCCGGCGGCAGCCACGCCTGCGGCCTCGGCTTCCGACGGCAAAATTTCCATCGACGATTTTTCTAAAGTCGAGCTGCGCGTGGGCTTGGTAAAGATTGCCGAGCGCGTTCCGAAGTCCGACAAACTCCTGCGCCTGGAAGTCGATATCGGCAGCGAAGTTCGCCAGGTGCTGGCGGGAATCGCCGAGGCCTACGCGCCCGAAACGCTGGTTGGCCGCAAAGTCGTGATCGTGGCCAACCTCGCTCCCCGCAAAATGCGCGGTCTGGAATCGAACGGAATGATCGTGGCCGCATCGCTGGAAGGCGGAAGGCCCGTCCTGGCGAGCTTTCTGGAGGATGTGCCGGTCGGGGCACGACTGAAATAAGTCTGCGGGCTTCCGGCTGAGCACAAAGGCCCTTCGGTTGAGCCCTGACAACCAACGACCGACGGCCAACGACCGACAGCCAACGACCGACGACCGACGACCGAAAGCCAACAACCAACGATGAATCTCCCCATGCTCATCGATTCCCACGCCCATCTCGACGGCAAGCAGTTCGACTCTGATCGCGACCAGGTCATCGCTCGCGCTCGTGAAGCGGGTGTGCGCAACATCGTCGCCATCGGCAATGGAGACGGCCCCGCCGATGTCGCCTGCGGAATTCGCCTCGCCGAGCAGTACGATTTTATCTACGCTACTCTCGGCATCCATCCCCACGAAGCGCGGCTGGCCGACGAGGCCGCCTATCAAAATATGGAACGCCTTGCCAAACATCCCAAGGTAATTGCCTGGGGCGAAATTGGCCTCGACTACTATTACGATCATTCGCCGCGCGACGTGCAGAAAGAAGTTTTCATCCGGCAAATGGAACTGGCCGCCGCCGCCAAGCTGCCCATTGTCATTCACTGCCGGCCATCAGAAGGCAGCGACAATGCATGGGAGGATTGCCTGGGGCTAATCCAGGAAAAGTGGACGCCCCATGGGATTGGCGGCGTGCTGCATTGCTTCACGGGCAATTGGCCGCAGGCCAGCCGGGCGCTCGAGATGGGCTTTATGATTTCGTTCGCCGGCAACCTGACTTTCCCCAAGGCGCAGCAGATTCGCGATGCCGCGCGCGAAGTCCCGCTCGACCGCGTGTTGATCGAAACCGATTCACCGTATCTCGCGCCGGTACCGCACCGCGGCCGGCGCAATGAACCCGCTTTTGTCGCGGAGACGGCCCGGAAGCTCGGGGAATTGAGAAATCTCACTCCAGATCAGATCGGCAGCCAGACTTCGCGCAATTTCTACAATTTTTTCAAATTATCTGAAACTGCTGAAAATGCCCGCCCTGCTTAATTTTTTCTTCCCGGAAAGCCTCTTCTGGTAACCTGAATTTGGTTCCATTTTTTCAGAAAGAAAAGAAATCCGATGCCCGACAACACATTCGACATCGTCAGCAAGGTCGATCTACAGGAGGTTTCCAACGCCATCCAGCAGGCGCTGAAGGAGATTCATACCCGCTTCGACCTGAAGGATTCGAAGTCGAATATTGAACTGGAAAAAGATGCCCTGGTGCTGCATTCGGCCGACGAGTTCAAACTGAAGGCGGTCAATGACATTCTTCAGCAGAAACTGGTAAAGCGCGGAGTTTCACTCAAGGCTTTCACCTACGGCCCGGTCGAGCCGGCCGCCGGAGGCGCCGCCAAGCGCCGCGCCACCATGCAGCAGGGCATCGCCATCGAGAAAGCCCGCGACATCGTGAAGCTGGTTAAAGATTCGAAGAAGAAAGCGCAGGCCTCGATTCAGGGAGATCTGGTGCGCGTCAGCAGCAAAGACCGCGACACCTTGCAGGAAGTCATCGCCCTGCTGCGCACTCACGATTTCGGAATCGATTTGCAGTTTACGAATTACCGCACGAATTAAAAATTAATCGCCACAGAGGCACACAGACGCAATGGAAAGCCAGGACTTGCACAAAAGCCATTAGGTTTGTTTTTCTCTGTGACTCTGTGGTGTAAAGCGTTTGAAAGCGAAACTTGAGCGCGCCCGCCCTCATTAACGGAAAAGAGATTTTCGACCTGCTGCACGACGATCTCGCCGCCCTGGAAGGTGAGTTCGGCCAGGACACCGTCGCCGGTGTGGAGGCCATCACCGAGATTGGCGCCTACCTGCGCGCCGGCGGCGGCAAGCGCATCCGGCCGGCGCTGTTGTTTCTTTCCGCCAAGCTTTTCGATTACCGCGGCCGCGGCGCCGTTCGTCTGGGCGCGGTCGTGGAAATCATTCACACGGCAACTCTGGTTCACGATGACATCATCGACGAAGCCGAAACTCGCCGCGGCCGTCCCGCCGCCAACACGCAGTGGGGAAACTCGAAATGCGTTTTGGCGGGCGACTGGCTCTACATGCAGGCCTTCAAAATCGCCGTGCAGGAGCGCAACTTCCGCATTCTCGATGCGCTGATTGAACTCACCCAGCAGATGGTGGAAGGCGAACTGCTCCAGATGGAAAAGCTGGGCGAGACGATCACACTGAGCGAACATTTCGACCTGATCTACCGCAAAACGGCCTGCCTGTTCTCGACGTGCATGCGGCTGGGCGCGATTCTCGGCGGCGCGACTCCCGAGCAGGAAGAAGCCGTCGCCAAATACGGGCGCGATCTGGGCATGGCCTTTCAGATTGTCGATGATGTGCTCGACCTCACCGCTTCCGAGCAGGTGCTGGGCAAGCCCGTGGCCAGCGACCTGCGCGAAGGCAAGGTGACCATGGCCGTGATTCACGCGCTGGAGCGTTGCACAAACGAGGAGCGCGCCAAAATCGAAACCATTCTCGCCGACCGCGCCTTCAACGGCGTTACCCACTCCCAAATTATGCAGGTTCTGCAACGCTACGGCTCGCTCGACGCCGCCTCGGCCCGCGCCGCAGAATATGCCGAATCAGCCAAACGCGCCATCTGTACCTTCCCCGATTCGGAAATCAAACGGGCGCTTCTCTGGGCCCCGGATTTTGTGGTCGCGCGCGAAAAGTAGCGTCTTCCCCCGATGCGCGTATCCAATTCCCTGGCAAAGGTTGTTATGTTTTTGACCGCAGTTCTTTTATTGCTGCAATCCGTTTTCGCCTCTGCCGCGTACTAAAATAGCGGAAGGAATCTGGCCGCGATTGCAATCGACAAAGGAGACAGCAATGAAGAAGTGGATGGTTGGTGTGCTGGCTGTGATTTTTGCGATGAGCCTTTCCGTCATCGCGCAACAAAGCGGCAATATGTCGCAAGACAACATGTCACAAACCCAAAGCGATCAGTCCGCCGCCAAGGCGCCCCTGATGACGCTGAAGGGCACGGTAAAAATGGACGGGGACAAGTACACGTTCGTCAGCGACAAGGATGGCAAGAGCTGGGGGATCATGAATCCGGAAGAACTCAAGGGGCATGAAGGCCATCACGTGCAGCTCAGCGCTCACGTTTACGCCGACAAGGGCGAGATCCACGTCATGAGCGTGAAAATGATGAAGGGCGGCTCGATGGGCAACGACAGCATGAGCAAGTAGAACCTGGACTGCTCCACCCGCCGCGTGCCACCGCACGCGGCTTTTTCTTTGCGCATGCATATTTACCAGCCGTTTCCCGCGGGCATTTCGGGCGCCATGGGCGCCGGAAAGCGCGCTCCAGCAGCCCGCTTTCATTTCCCAAGCCGTGCAGCCTGGCGCGTAGCGACGGCTGACTCCCCTGTATACTGAACCTTTTCCCACAGCGCGCGAATCGAATCCTGCTTATGGAATTGCTCCACTTGATGGCAAGACACGGTTATGCCTTGACTTTCGGCCTGCTTCTGGCCGAGGCGATTGGCGTTCCGTTTCCCGCCGCGATAGCGTTGGTAACCGCGGGCGCTGCCGTGGCGGCACACACGCTTTGGGGGCCTTACGTGCTCCTTGCGGCTGTAGTCGCGCTCGTGATCGGCGATACCGTCCAGTTCTGGCTGGGGCGATACATGGGCTGGCTGCTGCTCGGTTTTCTCTGCCGCGTCTCCATCAATCCCGAGACCTGCATCCTGCGGTCGGCCGAATCGTTTTATAAGCGGGGCAAGTTTACTCTGCTCGTCGCCAAGTTTATTCCCGGCGTGAACACCATGGCCGCACCCTTGGCCGGCAGCATGAAGATGCGCTTCTGGCAGTTCCTGCGCCTTGATTTTGCCGGAGCCATGATTTATTCCCTGGCCTATCTGGGGGTGGGCTATCTTTCGCGCGATTTCCTCAAGGCGCTTCTGCGCGGCTTCCATACGGCCGGTCTTGCCATGGAAGCGGTGGTGCTCTCGGCCCTTGTGGTTTATGCCGTCTACCGCATCGTGCAGTATCGCAGAAACTATATGTTCCGCATCGTGCCTCGCGTTCAGGTGCAGGAGCTGGCGGCGCGGCTGGCCTCCCAGGATGCAGACAAGGTCCAGATCGTCGACGTTCGCAGCCACGGCTACTACGATGAGGACGCATCCCGCATCAAGAACTCGATCCGCATCGAGCCCAACAATCTGGAAGAGGAAATCAAGAATCTTCCCCGGGACAAGGACATTTATCTGTACTGTACTTGAGCGCGCGAAGCCACCAGCGCCCGTGTGGCGCACTTGCTGCGGGAAAAAGGATTCAACACGTTCGTGATCGTGGGCGGCTTGACCGCCTGGCGCAAGGCGGGAGAGCCGCTTGAAGCCGTGCCCAAGAACGACCTGGTCAAGTTGCCCACGTTCAGCTAGTTTCGGAGGCGCCATGCGTCCACTTCTAGCGCTGATCTGCTTTACCCTCGTCGCGCCGATGACCGCCGGCCCGTCGCCCTTTCCGGCAGATGCGGAAACGTCTGTCACCCTCTACGATCCCAATCCCGCCCACATCTGGAATCGCCTCGACGCGGCCCTTTTCGTGCGTCAGGCTCCGGGCGGCGCAGTGTACGGCCACGATTCCCTCGACCCGCTCCTCTGGGGATTCTCAACCCAGCTGCTGGAACCGAAATCCCACCGGCGCGCGCTCCGCGTTCTGGATGAATTTCTGCAATCGCACGCCGAGAATCTGGTCCGCGACCCCGTCAGCCACGCCGTCCTGCAACGCGACTTGTGGGCCGTATTTGACTGGTCTGTCGCCCGGCAGCCCGACCACCTGGGCGAGCCAACCTACGATCCGGAAAAACGCGAACTACAGATTCGTCTGGTGGAAGTCCTGCGCAGACTGGCCCTGACTCCCAAAGAAATTGAAGCTCTGCCCGATAACTATGCGCAGGCTGTCGCTTCCCGGGAATTTGCCGGCGCCTACGACCCGGCGCAACCGGATCGGGCGTTTCTTCCCCCCGACTTGCTCGACTCGCGCGGACCCTGGGTGTGGCTGCCAAGTTGGGACCCTCCGTACCAGAGTTCCGAGCCAGCCGCGCTTCAGCACGTTGAGTTCTTTTCCGGGCGCTCTCGCTTCCTGATCTTCATTCGCCTGCCGGCAGGCCGCAAGGCAACCTACGACTATCTTCGCGAGGTATGGAATTTCCCGGAGCCCTGGGTCGCCGAATCAGGCGCTGCCCCGGCAAACGCTCGCTATCAAACAGACCTGAATCCCGCGTTGCCTTCCTTTCCGGCGGGAACGGAAGTTGCCCTTGTGCGGCAGATGAATCTGATCGACAACCAGGGAAATCTTGTGCCCGCTCCAATCACGGAGAGTGTCCAAATACGCGTGTATCGCAGCGTCACCGGCGAAAATTCGCCGCCCGAAGGCGGTTTCGAGGAGGCCATCCAACGAAGCGGCCAGGACTGCTACGAAATTCGCCTCAGCCGCCCCAAACTCTTCTCCGGCACCTCGGGAGGCCTGAGAGCGATTGCGCGTGGCGAAAAAGACTTTTTCATTTTTGACGCCATGGGCTTCGACCAGGTGGACGACCCCAACGTTCCCATCAGATGGAGCCAAATGCCGGCAGTCACGAAGAGTTGCATCTCGTGCCATCGCGGCGTTGGACTTGCCTCTGTCAACAGCCGCCACAACCTGGTCAAGCCGAACTCCCTGGCCAAGGATGACGGAGGCAACTACCCACCACGCTGGTGGGAGAACGACGGCACTACCGCATGGAAAGGGGACCGCTACGACTGGCTCCTGCTGCGAAGCTATTGGGGCACACTCAGCCCTACGAGAGAGCAATGAGCTACAAGGTCTGAGCTACAAGGCCCGTCAGTCTTAGCTCTCGTGAGAGCCGCAGTCGATTTTCAGGGCGGCCCGGCCCACGAAAATAGATCCGCGTGAGCCGGGTACTGGTGGCGCTGGAATACACTCATTTCATGCCCCGGGAAATTGAAATCAAGTTCCGCGTACCTGACTTGCGCACTCTGACCCGCAAGCTGCGGGCTGCGGGTTTTCTTTTAGTCACACGCCGGACGCGCGAGCTAAACACGCTCTACGACTTGCCCGGAGAAATCCTGCGGAAACGGAACGAACTGCTCCGGATTCGGAAGTACGGCTCGGCATGGACGCTTACTCATAAGAGCCGCACGAAACGCGCCCGCCACAGCAGCCGCCAGGAACTGGAGACGGAAGTCAGCAATGGCGAGCAATTGGATGCCATCCTGCGCGCGCTGGGCTACGCTCCCTCGTTCCGCTACGAGAAATTCCGCGCCGAGTGGACCGACGGCAAGGGCAAGGTAGTGGTCGACGAAACCCCGATCGGGAATTTCTGCGAGATCGAAGGCGCCCCGCGCTGGATCGACGCCACGGCAGAAAAATTGGGAATCCTTCCGCGGCAGTACATCATGAAGAATTACGCGACGCTGTTTGCGGATTGGAAGCGACAGACGGGAAGTAAAGCGGAGGAGATGACGTTTAAGGCGGCAGGCGGAAAATAAAGGGCCGAGCTGCACTCGATGGGACAGCCGAGGGTGGTTGTCCCTACATAAGCTCTACGCTCCGTGGCACTTCTTGAACTTCTTCCCCGACCCGCAGGGGCATGGATCGTTCCGTCCCACTTTTTCCTGCGAGCGAACGACCTGCTGCACCGGCTGCACGTCGCCGCCGCCGGCCATGCGAGCCTGCTCCAGTTCGCGGCGCTTGCGCCGCATGAAGGCTTCTTCCAGTTCATCGGCGGAAGTGGAAACCATGCGCGGAGGGCGGTGGCCGTTGCCATCGCCGTTGGGATTGGCAGGCGCAGGCTGAGTTGCTTCTGGAGTCGGTTGCGGGGCCGGTCTTGGGGGCTCGGCCGGCCGCTCCAGAATCTGCATCAGGTACAGATAACGCACCGTGTCTTCCTGGAAGCGCGTCATCATCGCTTCAAACATCTCGAACGATTCTTTTTTGTACTCCACCAGAGGATCGTGCTGGCCATAGCCGCGCAGGCCGATGCCCTCTTTCAGGTGGTCCATGCTCAGCAGATGGTCTTTCCACTGCTGGTCGATCACGCTGAGCATGATCATGCGCTCGTGATGGCGCATCGCATCCGGGCCAATGAGTTTTTCTTTGGCCTCGTAGCGCTCTTTCAATTTCTCAAAAATCGCGTCCCCGAGTTCCTGCCGGTTCAGCGCTTCCGGCTTCACGCCTTCGGCGATAAAATCCACGCCGAAGCGGGTAAACACCGCGTCCTTCAGGCCTTTGATATCCCAATCGTCGGCATGGCCCTTGGTCGGGCAATATTGCTCCATCAAATCGCCGAGAATGGCGGAAACGTAATCCTCGAGGATCAGATCCTTCTGGTCCATGCCTTCGAGCAAGCGGCGGCGCAACCCGTAAACGGCCTCGCGCTGCTTGTTCATCACGTCGTCGTATTCGAGCAAGTGTTTGCGCGATTCGAAATGCTGGCCTTCGACGGTCTTCTGCGCGTTCTCGACGCGGCGCGTCATCATCTTCGATTCGATCGGCACGCCTTCTTCCATGCCCAGCCGCAGCAGCAGCTTTGAAATCCACTCTTTGGGCATGAAGATGCGCATCAGGTCGTCTTCGAGCGAAAGATAAAAGCGCGACGATCCCGGGTCGCCCTGGCGGCCGGCGCGTCCGCGCAGCTGGTTATCGATGCGCCGCGATTCGTGCCGTTCCGTCCCCAGAATGTGCAGGCCGCCAACGGATGTGACTTCGTCGTGCTCCTTGTCGGTATTGGCCTTATAACGGTTGTAGGCTTCGGTCCACTTGTCGGTGGGAACCGAATACTCGTTGCCGTTGTAGTAAAAGATGGAAGTGGCTCCGTCTTCCTGCGGCCCTTCGATCTTGCCCTGGGCCACGCGCAATTGCTGAGCAATGCCCTTCTTGACCATTTCCTGCTTGGCCATGAATTCGGCGTTGCCGCCGAGCAGAATGTCGGTGCCGCGGCCCGCCATGTTGGTGGCGATGGTGATCGCGCCTCTGCGACCGGCCTGGGCCACGATTTCCGCCTCGCGCTCGTGGAATTTGGCGTTCAGCACCACATGGTTCTTGATGCCTTTTTTCTTGAGCAGCTGATCGATGCGCTCGGATTTTTCTACGGAAGTAGTTCCGACCAGCACCGGCTGGCCTTTGGCCGCGATCTGCTGGATTTCATCGGCGACGGCAAAATATTTTTCTTTCTCGGTGCGGTAAATGACATCCGGATTTTCCAGTCGCAGCATCTGCCTGTTGGTGGGAATAACCACGACTTCCAGCTTGTAAATCTTGTCGAATTCCGGGGCTTCCGTTTCCGCTGTGCCGGTCATGCCCGCCAGCTTCTTGAACATGCGGAAGTAATTCTGGAAGGTGATGGTGGCCAGCGTCTGGTTCTCGCGCTCGATCTTGACGTTCTCTTTGGCTTCGATGGCCTGATGCAACCCATCGGACCAGCGGCGGCCGGGCATCATGCGGCCGGTGAATTCGTCGACGATGACCACTTCACCGTCTTTGATCACATATTCCACGTCGCGCTTGTACAGTGCGTGGGCCTTGATCGCGGTTTCCACGTGGTGCTTCAGCGGCCAGTTTTCGGGATCGGCGATGTTGCCGATGCCCAGCAAGCCCTCGACTTTTTCCCAGCCTTCGTCTGTGACCGTGATGTTGCGGTGCTTTTCATCCACGGCGTAATCGCCGGTAAGAATTTTGCGCGTGGGGTCGTCGCCGATATCGTTCAGCTCGCGAATCAATATCCCCCTTCGCTCTGCGGTGACTTTGTCTTCTTCCAGCAGCTGCCGCACTTCCTGCGGAGATAACTCCTCGCCTTTTTCAAGCTTGGGAATAATGCGGTTGACCTTGTAATACTTGTCGGTCGATTCTTCGCTGGCGCCGGAAATGATGAGCGGAGTGCGGGCCTCGTCAATCAGGATGGAATCGACTTCATCGACGATGGCGAAGTTGTGCCCGCGCTGCACGCACTCGCGCAGGTCGAACTTCATGTTGTCGCGCAGATAGTCGAATCCGAACTCGTTATTGGTGCCGTAAGTGACGTCGGCCGCATAGGCCGCACGCCTCTCAGAATCGTCCAGATCGTGAACGATCACGCCGACGGTCAAGCCAAGGAAGCGATAGAGCTTGCCCATCCACTCGGAATCGCGCTTGGCCAGGTAGTCGTTGACGGTGACCACGTGCACGCCGCGCCCGCTGAGCGCGTTCAAATAGACCGGCAGAGTGGCTACAAGGGTCTTGCCTTCGCCGGTTTTCATTTCGGCGATCCTGCCGCTGTGCAGCACCATGCCGCCGATCAACTGCACGTCGAAGTGGCGCATATTCAGCACGCGCCGCCCCGCTTCGCGCACTACAGCAAAAGCCTCCGGCAGGATTTCGTCCAGCACTTCCTCCAACGCGTCGTACTGCTCTTTTTCGGCGCGCTTTTGCTGCTCCAGGCTGCTGTCTTCAGGTTCCGATGGGGTCGCCGTCTCGGCGGGCTTGTTGCCGTTCAGGCGCGCCAGCCGGTCCTGAATACGCCCGCGGAATTCCTCCGTTTTGGCGCGCAAGTCGGCGTCCGTGAGCTTTTGCATCTCCGGTTCGAGCCCGTTAATGGCCGCCACCCGCGGCCTTAAACTCTTGATGACGCGCTCGTTCTTGGTCCCAAAGACCTTGCCGATGAGAGTGTTGATCAAGTCGAATCCTTCAGAAGGGAACCGTCAAAAAATAATCTCTTTTAGCCTAGCATAATTAGATGTATCTCAAACGAACATAGCTTCGTGGGACCGCCCCGTTTCGCCGCTATTCGGGCCAGGCGAGGAACAGGGTTCAAGTCTCCCTCGACAGCCTTGGGACATCATTGCAAATTACAAAAATTCAGGAGGAAGTCGATGAGCGATCATTATCATGACCCTGCAGATCTGCGATTTTTGAAGGATATGGGGAAGCTGGCGCCCACGGAATTCAACGCCTGGCTGAATTTGGACAAGATTGTTGGCCGCGATGGCGGGGCGATACCCAGAAAATACCGCGAGCTGCTGGCTATAGCTGTTGCCTGTACTACACAATGCCCATACTGCATTGAGGTCCATACCAAGGCGGCAAAGGCGGCGGGCGCATCGGCCGAGGAAATAACCGAAACTGCGCTCATTGCCGCCGCACTGCGGGCGGGCGGCGCGGCGACACACGGCGCCATGGCTTTGAAGTTCTACAACGCCGGCTGAATTCAGCTTTCCTGAAGGGCACGGAATTTGGGCATGAGCGAGGGCGCAGCGCTTTCCTGTAAGATTCCCCTCGACCCATGCCCACGTTTTATGACCGCTTTGTGGAGTGCGCCGAGCGCTGGCCTGACAACGTTGCCCTTCAACTGCAACGCACCGATCACCTGGAAAGCTGCACCTACGCTGAACTCCGGCGCATGGCGGAATCGGTCGGGAATTGGATCGGGCAGCACAAATTCCAGCGCGGCTCGCGGCTCGCGCTGCTGGCTGATAACCATCCCCGCTGGGTCGCGGTTTATTTAGGTGCCATCGCCGCCGGCTGCACGATCGTCCCTTTCGACACCGCCCTGCACGCTGACCAACTCGCCAAACTTTTGCAAGACAGCGGCAGTTCTTTATTGTTCTGCGACGTCCGCCATGCCGACATTGCCCAAGAGGCTATCCAGCAATTCGATCTGGACCTCGTGTTCATGGATCCTGAGCGCTCGTCAGAAGCCCCATCCGGCCGGCGATGTCTAGCTAACCTCCCGGAAATTTTCAAATCTGGTCCCGGCAACTTTCAGCCTCTGGCAAGCGCTGCCGACGAGATCGCCTCGCTTCTCTACACTTCGGGGACCACCGCCGATCCCAAGGGCGTCATGCTCACGCACGCGAATTTTCTCGGCGAAGTGGAGGCAGTGTCCAATTGGGTCGATCTTGGCCCGAACGACGCCCTGCTTGGCGTTCTTCCCATGTTTCACGTGCTCGCCCAGATGGCAAACCTGCTTCTTCCGCTGGTAAAGGGGTCGCGCGTCGTTTATCTGGAGACCCTAAATACGACCGAACTGCTCCGCGCTCTTCAGGAACGCGACATCACTGCCTTTGCAGTCGTCCCGCAGTTTTTTTATCTCATTCACGAGCGCATTCAGAAAGAAGTCACGAAACGCGGCGCCCTGGCAGGAAAGTTGTTCAAAACTCTCACGGCAGTGAATCGCGCGCTGCGAAAAGTGGGAATCAACGGCGGCCCGCTTTTCTTCGGAAAAATTCACCAGACTTTCGGCACCAGGATGCGTTATCTCGTCACCGGAGGCTCGCGCTTCGACCCCGAAATCGCCCAGGATTTCTACGACCTCGGCATTGACGTTCTCCAAGCTTACGGCCTCACCGAAACCACAGCCGGCGTGTTCGCCAATTCACCGGGCGATAACGTGATCGGTTCGGTCGGCAAAGCACTGAAGGGCGTCGAGGCGAAGATCGTGGCCCCCCAACCTTCCGACGACGGCGCTCCCGCTTCGGGCGAGGTCGTGTTAAAAGGCGCGGTCGTGATGAAGGGCTACTGGAACCGTTCCGAGGCAACCGCCGACGTATTGCGCGGCGGCTGGTTCTACACCGGCGATCTGGGTTATTTCGATTCCCACGGCAACCTGTTCCTTACGGGACGAAAAAAAGAAATTATCGTCCTCAGTAACGGAAAGAATATTTATCCGGAAGAAGTCGAGGCGCATTATTTGAAGTCGCCCTTTATCAAGGAACTGGCGGTGATCGGCCTGGAAGGCGGGGCCGCGGGTGATCGCTTACATGCCGTGATCGTCCCGAATTTCGACGCGCTTCGCCAGAGAAAGATCGTGAATGCGAAAGAAGCGATCCGCTTCGATATTGAAGGGCTTTCGCAACAGCTGGCCTCAACCAAACGCATCGGCAGCTACGACATTTGGCAGGAGGATTTGCCGCGCACCACCACGCGCAAAATCAAGCGTTTCGAAGTGCAGAAGCGGGTGCAGCAGAATTCGGCGAGAAAAATTGCTGAAGATTCCGAGCTTCCAACTGAGGCTTCTCTGTCGCCGGAAGAAGGCGAATGGCTGGCGCGCGCCGATGTGCAGCGCGGCCTGACGGTGGTTCAGGAATCGGCGCGCTCGCCTCTGCCGGTGTTGCGCCCGAACCACAATCTGGAGCTCGATCTCGGTCTCGATTCCATGCAGCGGGTTGAACTGCTCAGCCAGCTCGAGCAGCAACTGGGAGGCAATCTCGAGGAATCCCTCCTCGCCGACATCTATACGGTTCGCGACCTGGTTGACGCCGTGCTCGAAAGCGCTGCGCCCGGCGCCGCGCCCGCCTCCCGGCCCGCTTTCGCCGGATGGAGCGCCATACTTTCCGAGCAGCCTCCGGCTGATGATGTCCTGGCACTTACCCGGCCGCAGAAAATCAGCACTGCGT
>DATLKM010000304.1:0-11732 GCA_035538435.1 Binatia bacterium | reverse complement strand
TCACCGTTCCGCGCGCCAAGAATCTCGCTCAGCTTTGCCTTCTTGAAGTCTGCGGACAGCAGCCTTTCGCCATCTTCCCCAAGGTAGATTGGACAGCCAGTGTCGGGATTAACGACGCTCCCCTTGTATCGTCCGCAGCCGGCGTGCTCGTACGCGTGGCGCCAGAAGTAGCTGAGCTTCCCGCGGTCGCGCCCCACAATGAACAGAGCGGGGAAGCCACAAATGGAATCCCACCTTTGCCGAGGGGTCAGCGCGGTCCTTCGTAACCGCAATTCCGTGAGGGTTGTGCGCAGTCCCTCTCTGACAATTCGTCCGTGCCGCAATCTGACTTCGTTGACCCCAGCATGGCTTGCAGAACTCGCCGGCGTACGAAGTCCGTCGATGAAGAAGACACGCACGCGAGGCAGGGTCAGAAACGCCTCTCGCGCCCACTTCTCGACCAGTTGAGGCGGCACCATCACGAGCGCTGTGAAAGGCTTGCCGCAGCTGTGAGCATGGACCGCGCCGAGCGAGATAAAGTCTTGCCAGTGCCACATTCGGCGATCACCGCCGCGCCGCGCGCTTCTCTCCAGCGCTTCACGACGCCCATCATCGCCAGAGTTTGTGCGGGGTAAGGCTTGCGAAGTAGTTGGCCGATAAGCGGTGAGGCCTGGTCACCGAAACCCTGCAGCGGTGGATAGGTCTGAAGAATGCGCTCCCCAAGCTCCGGGCCCCACGTGCGGAGGTAAGCCGCAATCGAGTCGATATCCTTGGGCGAGGGCATAGTCTTCTCCTCGTGATTCGTGCAGTCAAAGCGGATTTCTCAAACACGGGAATCAGTCGTAGCGTGTGGCTGCGTGAATATGGTTCGCGAGCTATTGCATCGAAGCAATCACTACACTTCCAAAAAGGTGCGGGGCAACCGCCACAAGATCGCGTCATTCCGTTCAGGTAACCGAATCAGACCCTGTCGTAAGGCTTGGGCGACCCATTTGAGAAATGTTCCTTTGTTTCCCTTAACCAAGATGGGCGAGCACCCAAGGCCTAACAATGGGCTTATCGCCCTCCGCTGATTGAGTTCGCATTTGAACCATTGCGCCCATTCCGGCACGGCGGGCAGGCCATACCGCAGCGCAATGCGATAAAGCATGAAAACCGGATCGTCGTCACACAAAACGGTGCGTGCGCCCTCCCGGTCTGCGCCTGGTTTCGTCCTCGCCAATTCAGCCGAGACCGCCACCAAGTGACGCACCGGACGCTTACTACCGGCAATTATTAGACTCCCACGAAAGCACTGGGCTTCGGATCCAAGAGAAGCGGTAATAGGAGCGTCGCCAGAGAGGGAAAGTAGGAATGAAGCACCTTCCGTTATTGCCGCCCAAATAGCGCCAATTTCGGCGTCACTGCCGATCATCGCAAGCAAGTGGACACTGGTCGGGCGCCGCTCATCTCTTGAAGGCTCCAGAACCGCACGGTCGACCTGAACACGGACGCGCGTAATCGTGTCCTTCGTGCGCTTCGTGAAGTGGAGCGCTCCAAACCGTTCGTGCGCGTTATGCATCGTCTTTCCCCCAGCTACAAATCACATAGCATTCGCCCGCCTGGTGCGATTTAGAGATGACCTTGGTTGCCCAGTCGATTGCAAAGGAGAGCTAAGATAGGCTTGCTCATTCCTGAGGCGCAGCTCACGTGATGGAGGCGCGATTGAGGGTGAAGTCACAATTTTCCGATCACGTTTTGGCTCTTCTGCGGGAGGGCAAAGGGCTGCGCATCCGAGCCGGGTCGAGCGGACACCGCTTCATCGGGATTTGGGTTGTCGTGGTTAGGAACCGCACGTTCGTTCGATCGTGGAGCGTGAAACCAAACGGCTGGTACCGAATGTTTTTGAAAGAACCCAGGGGCACGATCCAAGTAGCAGGCTACGAGATTGCAGTTCACGCCGTGCGCATTATGGACAAGGTCACGAGGGATGCTGTCGATCGGGCCTACTTAGAAAAGTACAACACGGCAGGTGCGCTTAAGTATGCCAAGGACCTCGGAAGCCCAAAATCTAGAGCCACGACCATTGAGCTCGCGCCGCTTGCTCCAGCCTCGGTGCACCGGACAAACAAAAAGTAATTGAGCATTCTGCGGTTTGCCCGTCATCCGCTCAAGAGGCGCTATACTACCTTCACGAAGCACCTAGCGGCGAGGAGACCGGCATCTTTCGCCCGACTGTCAAAGCGAGCGGTCCCGGTGCCAAGGAAGTCCGTTTGAATCGTATTGGACGCTACGGAATTCTCCGCAAGCTCGGCGAAGGTGGCATGGGTGTCGTTTACGAGGCCCACGACGAGCGGTTGGACAGGCGCGTCGCTCTCAAAACGATACGCGCTCCAAATGCAGGCGAATCCGCCAGGAAGTTGTTTTGGAAAGAAGCGCGTTCCGCGGCCCGCATCAGCCATCCTGGGGTTTGCCAGCTTTATGAGATTGGCGAAGACGAGCAGACAGGCTCGCTCTTCCTAGTGATGGAATTACTCGAAGGCGAGTCGCTGGACCTGAAGTTGGCGAAGGGCCCCATTCCGCTATGCCAAGCCGTTCAGATTACAACGGGGATCTTGCAAGCGCTGGAGGCGTTGCACGCAGCGGGCATCGTCCACCGGGACTTGAAGCCCGCAAACGTATTTCTAACGGCGCACAGCGTTAAGTTGCTGGATTTCGGCCTTGCTCAGGCCAGCGACCTGAGTTCTTTTTGCGCAGCGGCTACTGAGGCCACGGTCTCTGTCACTCTTGGTGACACACTGGCCGGTACACCGTGTTACATGGCGCCCGAGCAAGTAAACCGCGGACCCGCAGGTCCCGCAACGGATCTATTCGCGGTGGGTTGCATCCTCTATGAAATGCTAACAGGGAAACGGGCTTTCTCAGGAGCATCGGCTATCGAAGTTCTGCATGCCGTGCTGTACGATCGCCCACCGGCCCTTACCGGATCGCCCGCGCTTGCAGTCGCCGATCGCGTGATTCGGCGCGCCATGGAGAAGCAACCCCAAGATCGTTACGCGTCGGCGCGCGCCATGTCGGAAGCGTTGCGCGAGGCGGAGATGAAAGAGCATAACGGGGTCGTCCCGCGTTCCCGCGGCATAACCCGCCTGATCGTGCTTCCATTTCGCATTCTGCGGCATCATGAAGCATCTGACTTTCTTGCGGTGGGCCTGCCCGATGCCATCACCAGTTCCTTGTGCAGCATTGATTCCGTCATCGTGCGCTCCACGCTGCTGGCATCGCGGCTCGCCGACTCCACCGGCATGGATCTCAAGCAGATCGGCGAGCAGGCCGCGGTGGACGCGATCCTTGCAGGCACCATCCTGGCGGACGGCGAGCACATTCGCGTATCCACGCAACTTGTGGAGGCGGCCACCGGCACGATGATCTGGACCAACACGTCGCAAGTGTCTTCGAAAGACGTATTCGGGCTTCAAGATGAGCTTGTCGATCGCATCGTTCACTCGTTGACTCTGCCCCTAACCGCGCGTGAGCATCGTCTCCTGAAGCATGACGTGCCGGCTAACGCCGACGCGTTTGAATGCTACCTTCGCGCCAACCAACTCACCGTTGCACAAAACGTTCAAGACATGCTTCTAGCGCGCGATCTTTACATTCGCTGCCTAGAAGCCGACCCAAGGTACGCACCGGCTTGGGCTCGTCTCGGACGTGTCCACCGCTTCATCGGCAAGTTCGTGGGAGAGGAGGCCGAAAACCTTGCTCGTGCCGAGGAGGCGTTCCAAAAGAGCTTTTCGCTGAATCCGGATTTGGCCCTTGCGCACAGTTTCTATACATCCTTGGAAGCGGACTTGGGCCGAGCCCTTAGCGCCATGGAGCGACTCCTGAAACGATCACAAGCGCATCGAAACGACCCCGACCTATTTACGGGGCTCGTGCAGGCCTGCCGCTATTGCGGCCTGCTGAACGCTTCCGTGGCGGCTCACGAACGAGCGCGACGGCTCGACCCTCAGGTAAGAACCAGCGTGTCGTGGACCTTCCGATATCTCAATGACATTCAGGCGGCGCTCGACCATAGCGCCTCGGCGGACGAGTACGCCACCCACTTCGCCTGGGCACCCCCAGGACGCGAGCGGGAAGGGGTCGCCATACTGCGCGAGCGCGAGAAGGCAAATCCGCCTGGCCGTCTGAGGCACGGCTTTCTTGTCTTAGGCCGGACGTATTTGGAGGGCGATCGCGCCAAAAGCCTCGAAGCAATCGAGCAGTGCCTTCAGGTTCAGTTCCACGATCCCGAAGCGCGTTTTGGTTTGGGCGCTTTCCTGGCAAAGCTCAACGAGCCGAAACTGGCTTTGGAAACGATATCGCAGGCGTTGGAGGAAGGATATGTCTGCCACCATATGTTGCTCCACCATCCTTGGCTCGAATCACTGCGGTCCCATCCTGGGTTCGCGAAGCTCGCGGGCCGGGCTGCGGAGCGAAACTCGCAGGCGCAGGCAGTCTTCTTGGACAACAGCGGCGACCGCCTGTTGGGAGTTGAAATGGATCGCAAGGCCCTTAATTTAGCTGGCCTTTGAAGGCCATTGCTCAAGGGCTCGCAATCAGGCGCCTGTGACGGGCAACCGGCACCATCGCCCTTGCCGGCATTCTAATTGAACCCGTTCCCGCGAATGTGCTCCTTGTTTCTCCTAGCGTCGTCGTTGGCGTTCATGAGTAAGGCGCGGATACGGCGATTCTGTCCGGTTTGTCGACGATCCTTCCCTAATCCCACAAGAGAAGTGTTGTCCTTCACTCGAGAGCAGTCTGGAGCAAATATTACAGGTCTTTGAGCGTAAGTGTCGTGTCCGAGTTTTGCCAAGCCGCGTCAAATTCTCTGCGCACTTCTTCGAGGTTCTCGGTGTTGTGTTGGGCCTCCAAAGCCTTGACGAGGCCAAACAGCGAACGTGGATTTCGTGGGGACTGTTCCAGATCGACGCGGAACACAGCTTCGGCCCGATCCGCTTGGCCGTTCAGTAGCAAGGCGGCTCCCAGAGACTCGCGGACTGGATAAAACCATTCGGGCGGCTCGCCATAGTACAGTTCATCTTGGACTTCTACTGCCTTCTCCCCATAGCGGATTGCCTGCGTATGGTCGCCCTTCGCCGCAGCAATCCGAGCATCCAAGATATTCCCCGCGAGATCAAGAAAGCTTTGGGCCTTGTTGAAATAGAAGCTGAACTCCACATTGGCAGGTGTTTCCTTGCGCGCTGTAGCAAGAATCTGCCGTTCCGCTTCCGCATTGGCAATTTGGCCCTTCGCGGCGAATGCGGAGCCGCGCGCGAAATGCCAGAATGCATTTGTCATAGCCATAGTGGGGTCCGGTGCCGCCAGCTTAAGAACGTCATCCCAACGATGGAACCGAACCAGCACGAAGGTCGGATAGGGCACATAGGTCTCAGCCATCGGCATGTCATGGAACATGGGAGCGGCGCGCGCAGCCACTTCGTCGGCGGCTTGTTTGGCGTGGGCGAAATCGCCCGACATGCTGTAGCTAGCCGCGAGGAAATGAAGATTATGACAGTAATACATCATGTCGTACATGCTGCCCGATGTGTTGCTCTCCCGGAAATAGGCGCGGTCAGCGTCGGCCGCCAGCGCATTGCTACGGGCCGCTCGAGCGTAATCACCCACACGCATATAGGTGTGCGCAGGCATGTGCACCAGATGCCCAGCACCGGGGGCGAGCGTTTCCAAACGCTTTGCGCTGGCTAAGGCCCACTCGGGATGGGGGGACGATTCCGTAGCATGTATGTAATAGTGATTCGCGCCAAGATGATTCGGATCGCGACGCAACACCGATTCCAACACCGCAATAATTTCCTCAGTGCCTTCGGTCGGACGACCGTCTAGGGTCCATTGCTTCCAAGGATGGAGATCCATGAGGCTCTCCGCATAGAGAGTGGACGCATCGAGATCGTCCGGGTAATGCTTATGCAGTTCTCGCATCGCATTGGCGTACTGTGCATCAAGCTTCCTCAAGTCGACCTTTAGGTCAGACGAATAGCGCTTTGACAAAGCCTGAATATAGGCACGCTCCCTCTCCGTCGCACTCGGCGCAAGTAACAACGCCTTCTGCTCGGCTTCGTACGCGGCTTTTTCATGCGGTGGATCGAGATCACTATTATTGATGCACGGACCCAGCGCCAATGCGATGCCCCAAAACGCCATTGCCGATTCGGGATCCAACTCCGCCACTCGCCGGAACGAACGCTCGGCTTCTTCGTGGTTGAACCCGAAGACCAGTGTGAGTCCCTGATCGAAGAATCGCTGCGCTTCAGGGCTCCCCGTGGAAATGGTGTGGTGATGTTTGCCCAAGCCCGAAATCAGGACGGCAGGTTTCGACTGGGCAAACAAGGGAGAGACAAGCGCGAGCAATACGACCATCTGCGCGAGGAATTTCAGCTTGATTCTCAGGGCGTTCAAGGGGGACCAAACCTCCCCTAATCTTCAATTCACGGCAACAGACCGTCAAGCAGCACTATATCGGCATCGGTATCCGCGACGGCGGCGTAAATGTGTTGGCCGTCTGGGGACCAGGAAACACGGCGAACGATAAGCACGGAACGCCGGCCGAAATCGGTGATCTGTCGCATCGGGCCGCCGTGGACAGGCATCACCCATAGATTGGTGGTGCCTCGATCCAGAAGGGGTGCCGCTAACCAGTTTCCATCCGGCGACAAGGTCTGCTGCCACACCCAACCATCAAACGGAAGCCGGGGTCCGGGTATGCGGGCGAGCAATTCGGAGGGCCCGTTCTCCGGTTTTGCCTTCCAAATTTCGATGCCACCGTATGCATTTGCCACCTCGTTGACGTAGTAAAGTGTTGCGCCGTCAGGAGAGAAGGATTCGGGGAAAGGGCTATCTTGACAGCGAACCTGCACGGCTGGGCCGCCGTTTAGAGGAGTTTTCTCGATACAACGGTCCCTCTGGTAGTACAACCACTTGCCATCGGGGGACCAACTGGCTCCTGAGCCGACCGGCACCAGTCGCCGCAAATTGCGGCCATCGGGACTCACGACCCACTCCTCCGTCCTTCCTTGTCGAGTAACAATGAAGATGATGGGATCTCCCGCAGGAGACCAGATAGGGACGCCGATCGCGACTGCCGGATCGTGCCCGAACGTGATTTGGCGGTTCTTCGAACCATCGGTGCTCGCAACCCACAGATTGCCGTGGCCTCCGCTATCGGAAAGGTAAACGAATTCCTTGCCGTCGGGGCTCACCGAAGGTGTCTGCGCCTGACCGGTTTGAAGGGTGATTCTCAGGGCGTCTTTCGTGTTCTGCTGCGGGGAACCAGAAACCGGGAAACTCCAGATATCCGACTGGATGCGGGCCCGACTAGCGGCCAGCCTCCCCGCCACCACGTCCGGCTCCACATAAGAAACCTCGCCGAAGGTCAGCTGTCGGTCGTCCCCGCCCGTGTGCCCGACAACTCTGAGATTGAAGATCGGCGGATAGAGAATGGTGCTTCCCGCGGAGGAAGAATAAACGAGGTGAGAGCCATCCGGCAGCCAGGAAAAGCCGCGCAACATCTCGCCATGGGCGACGTCTCGGGGCTCGCCTCCTTCGGCAGCGATGACCTGAATGGCGACGTCGAAAACGTCGCCCAAGCCCCGTACATATCCGATCCAACGATCGTCCGGCGACCAGCGTGGCATGACGTATCCGTAAAATTCCGGAAAACGCTTTATTTCGCGCAGCATCGTTCCATCTCGGGAAATAGTGACGAGTGCTACATCCGAGCCACGCAACTGGAAGGCCGCGATGCGCTTCCCGTCGTGGCTGACATCTCCGCCCGATACTGCTGAGGCGACCTTTCGGGCCACGCCGCCCAGGGCGGAGAGTTCCCATATGGTGCCTGGCCCCTCTTTCGAAGGATTGGGGGCGAAGTAAATTAGGGAACTGGAATCAGGTGTCCAGCGGGGGTACTCATGATCGGTGTCATCGTGGGTGACCTGCAGGGGCGAGCCTCCAGCAAGCAATCGAATCCAGATTTGTTTCCGACCGTTGACGGGCGCAACGAAAGCCACGGTCTTGCCGTCCGGCGAAATCGCCGGTGATTCTTTCATACCGACGAAGTCAGTGATCCGTTGCACCTGAACGGTTTTCGCGGCGCGGCTGCGCAGCCATTCCTTTGCGCCCCCAATGTCGAAGGCGAAGACAATCGTCAGCAGCAATGCCCCGCTAACCAGGCCCGCCACCACGGGCGTGATCAGGCGGCGGAAATCGAGCCCGCTGGACGCACGTGGAATCTGATCCGCTACTTCGCCAACGTGGGACTCGGGCAAGGGGTTTGCGGACGTCACTGGCCCGATGAAACGATAGCCCCGGCGCGCCACGGTCTCAATGAAGCGGGGACTCTCGGACGAATCTCCCAAAGCGTCGCGCAGCTTGGCTATTGCGCTGTAGAGACCCTGATCGAACTCGACGTACGTATCGGCAGGCCAGATGTGGCTGCGCAGTTCTTCCCGGCTGACAATTTGACCCGGATTCTCCAAAAGGAACTGGAGGAGCTTCAAGGGCTGTTCCTGCAGTTTGACCTTGACACCCTGTTTCCGCAACTCGCCCGCGCGGAGGTCGAGCTCAAAGATTCCGAAGCTGACGAACGATTGCGAAGGTGGGCTGGACTGACGCATACCCTTGTTGGCTATCCGCTGCCCAAGAGTTTAACACTGTCTTTCTAGATCAGCCTTCAGGCCTCTGGGATCAAAGAACTTAACCAGTCAGAAAGACGTGAGGAACAGATCAGGTCGAGTCCATTGACACCCCTCTGCCCAGTACACAAACTGTGCAACGTTTTCAATTGCCGGTGTGGGGCGCAGGCCACGACGAAATCGCAAAGCTACAGATCGGCAGCTCTGCAAACCAGCCAATGAAGCTGATTACCAATGGCAGCGCTTTTCCACCACCGGCAGTCTTCAACTTTTTCAAAGGAGGAGAAATGCCTAAGTGGCAAAAGTTGTGTCTTGGGATGGCTTTTCTGGCCCTCGCTTGTGTCCCGGTTTGGGGTCAAGGAACGCCAGCACCACCTCAAGTTTTACCCATACCAATACCGGGCGGGGATGTTCTTCTCCCGGCCCAACCCATACCGGCCGGGGGTGTTCTACCATCCGCCCTCTTCAATCAGTTTTTTCCCGGTGTTGGGTCGACATTTGATGGCCTCAACGCTGAACCCCACGGCATCACTAACTTTCGCGGCGTGGTCGCCATGGGTTACACGAGTGGAGTGGCCACTGACAATGTCGGGAAGGCCTATCAGGTGATCACTGACATCCGCGTCTATCAAGGGGACTACATTGGTGCACAGCCTACTTTCGGCGCAGGAGGTGCAACCTCTGCCAAGGCGCACGGTACCTTCGTCGAAATATGAATTGACTTTTGGCTCCCCAGTTCGGGGACCCCAACACAGCAGGTACATGACTTTAACCCCGGCATCGGCTCAAACGGTCTCTTCTGGGTGTTGCAGATTCCCGATGACGCCGTGAAAATCACGGATAACACAGTGACCATTTCCCTGAAGAGCGCTTCGGTCGTGGATCAATTTAGTTTCCCTTTCGGAGCGGGGAATAATCTTGGTACGGCCGGAGTTCCTGCTACGCTCTCCTTTGACATTACCTACTCAAAGTCGGGTGCGCCGCGCCACGTTGCGCCGACCAGCACTGATCCGCTGAATCCGTTCAACTGGGAAGGAGAGATGTGGGATGCATCGAACTCCGGAACATTTTCCCTTGCTTATAACGACGGGACCTTCTCCGCTCAGGGAAGCTTTGAATCTGCGGGAAACTTCGGGGAGATAGGCTTTGAGCGCAATGGGTCCTTCGTTGAAGACGCAAGGGGCGCAGATGGACCTGCCGCCAACGTCCTGGGCGGGGCCAAGATGCAGGCAACCCCAGGCACGGCTCAAAATCAGCCCAATGTGCCTCTGGCCCAGAATACCGAGGGTGTTCAACAAATGCCCAACGGGCCAAAATTGAAGGGCAAGATTCCAATCCGCGAACTGATTCGCTGAGGCCTGTCGTCTCGGGGCTCAACAAGTCAACTTGATTCGACATAATGCTACTGCAGAGAGAGGAGTCGAGTGGTTCGACAAAAACTTGATTCAGAGGGAGGAGGATGGGCTTGCCAAGTCCAGATTCTTCTCCCTCCCTTTCATGCTGCAGACAAGTGGCTCGGATACGGGAAGGCCGGCTAACATTTGGCAGCCTGCGCCTTCGCATTGTGACCCGAAAGTTGCCAGATCCAGTCAGGCGACGTTCAGAAGGAAATATATGCTCATTTCGTCTCTCAAACGTTTCGTCGCGGCCGCGTGCCTCATCCCATTCATGGCAATTGTCAATGCACTCGTTGGCTCTTCCATTTCGCCTCCTGCCGAGCGCCATTTCGAATTCTCTTATCTGGCAAAAATCCCCCCTCTGCGCCAAGATGCCAGGATTTCAAAACTTTGGATTCCGCTTCCCCAATCCGACGATCACCAGTCTATCGACGCTTTAAGAATCGAGTCGCCATTCGCCTATGCGAGGCATCGTGACCCGCAGTATGGGAACGAGTATCTTTATCTGGAGATTCCGGCGGACAAGATTACCGAACCAGCCGAAATCCGAGTGAGCTTCCATGCTGTCCGCCGCGAGCATCGCGTTGCCTTGGACTGGAATCTGCAAGGTGAGTACCTACACGCTCCGGAAACTTCGTCACTTCGCCGCTTCCTCGAACCCGACCGTCGCATCCCGCTTCAAGGGACAATCAGGGATTTGTCGACGCAGGTGACACAAGGCCTCACCGGTCCACTACCAAAAGCCCGCGCAATTTATAACTACGTTCTAGCCAACATGCGTTATGACAAGTCGGGCACGGGGTGGGGCAACGGCGATGCCATCTGGGCCTGCACTGCCAAGCGGGGCAACTGCACCGATTTCCATTCTCTCTTTATCGGCATGATGCGGGCCGCCGGGATTCCCGCCCGCTTTGAAATTGGCTTCCCGCTGCCGCCGGATCAGCATAGCGGGCCTGTTTCCGGTTATCACTGCTGGGCGGAATTCTATGTCGAGCCTTACGGCTGGATCCCTGTGGATGCTTCGGAAGCCTGGAAGCATCCCGAAAAAAGAGACTATTTCTTTGGAGCCAACGACGTAAACCGTGTGGAGTTTACCGTCGGCCGCGACATCCAGCTCGATCCCGTGCAACACGGCGATCCTCTGAACTACTTCATTTATCCCTACGCGGAAGTGGACGGAAAGCCAGTTGCGTTAACTTCGGCGTTTTCGTTCCAGGACCGGCCGATCTCATGAGGGCGCTCATATGAGCCCTTCCGGAAGCACACGCGTTTGCCACTGATGCTAAAGAGCGTGCACATCGAGACCGGCACGTACCCAAAACCCCATCGGGCCGGTCCGTTTGTACCCGATCATCGGCTGCTTCCCGGATGGTCGGTCACTCGGAGCGCAGCCCGGCTGCGGGGTTCATTACGAAATGGCGGATTACTTCAAGATTGCTATCTCGCCAGTGGCGAAGACTAGTGTGAGTTCGTTCGAAAACCGCTCCTTCTCCCGAATGATCGTGTTCCCGTCTTCCTCCTCCTCCGTTTTGTCCACGACTTTGACAGATTGCCAGTGCGCGATGTGGCGCGATTCGCCTTCGCCGAAGATGCCGTTGAGCATTCCAGCCGTGCAGAGCAGACCCACGTGCCCTCCATGCAGCGGCGTAAGGGGTCGGCCCGTGACCTCTGCCTGCTGCGCGAAGATCAC
>DATLKM010000303.1:0-30674 GCA_035538435.1 Binatia bacterium | reverse complement strand
GACGGCGAAAAATATATCGCCACGCATCTTCTTGGGCGATGCGGAGCGCTGGGCGGCGAAGTTGTCATTACAGACAATGACAAGCGCGAACTCGATCGTTTCACCATGCACGAAATGGGCGAATGCTACGCCTTCGACGATGACCGGGTCTGGCACATGCTGAGCCCGGTGGCCGTGATGGATGGCAATCAGTTCGCTTATCGCGACACGCTGGCCTTCGATATGTTGCCGGAGGGGTGGGAGCCGCGGTAAGGGTGGACACGGTCCGCGATTTGGATCCGGCAGGGAACCAAAAGCCGCTCGATCCTGGCAGCTTTTTCTTGGCTGCGCAGGGGTGCGAGGCGCAGCTGCATTGAGCCGAGATAGCGCCCATCGAAACTTCGAACCGACGCAGCCCGTGCTAATCTGCTCCCTTGTCTCAAGTCGGACACGGGATAAACAAGCCTGAAATCCAAACCCCACATCGCCGTCATCGGAGCCGGTGCCTTTGGCGGCTGGACCGCGCTGCACTTGCTCGAGCGCGGCGCGCGGGTCACTTTGCTCGATGCCTGGGGTCCGGGCAACTCGCGCTGTTCTTCGGGCGGAGAGACGCGCATCATGCGCTGCACGTACGGACCCGACCAGCCTTATACCGAACTAGCGGTGCGGGCGCCGAAATTGTGGCGAAAGTACGAGCGGCGCTGGAAGAAGAGATTTCTGCACCCAACCGGTGTGCTGTGGATGGTCAGCTGTGATGATGATGAGTACGAGACCGGGTCGATCAATCCGCTGCGCGAAAACAGGGTTGCTCTTGAAAAACTCAGCACCGCGCAGATGCGAAAGCGCTGGCCGCAGATTAATTTCTCAGACGTGCGTTGGGGAATTCTAGAGACCGAATGCGGCTATCTCGAGGCGCGCGCCAGTTGCCGGGCCGTGGCCGAGGCTTTTGTCGAACAAGGCGGCAGGTATCGGCAGGTCGCGGTTTTGCCTGAGGGACTGGAGGAGGCTCCGCTGCGCGCACTGCGGCTCTCGGACGGTTCGCGCCTTGCGGCAGATTATTACGTGTTCGCCTGCGGCCCATGGCTTGGTCAATTGTTTCCTGAAACGATCGGCGATCTCATTCAGGCGACCAAGCAGGATATTTTTTTCTTTGGAACTCCGGCGGGAGATTCGCGTTTTGCGGACAGTGCCCTTCCGGTTTGGGGCGATCATGGAAAGCGTTTCTTCTATGGAATTCCCGGGGACGATCGCCGCGGGTTCAAAGTGGCCGATGACACGCGCGGGCGCGCCTTCGATCCGACGGATGGCGAGCGGGTTGTGAGTCAGGAGACGCTCAAGCGCGTGCGTGAGTATATAACACACCGTTTTCCCGCCCTGAAGGCAGCGCCGCTGATCGAGACGCGCGTGTGCCAGTATGAGCAGACGAAAGACAGCAATTTCATTGTGGATCGGCATCCGGAAATGGAGAATGTCTGGCTACTCGGCGGCGGGTCGGGGCATGGGTTCAAGCATGGGCCGGCGCTGGGAGGAGTCATGGCCGAGGCAGTTCTCGACGGCGCGGAAGTAAATTCGAGATGGCGGTTGTCGCGGTTTGGCTCCGAGAGGTAGAGTTCGCCCATAGCCAGAACAAATAAACACAGGGGGCACAGAGGAACACAGGGTAAATCCGATTCGGTTTCCCTGTGTTGTCCTGTGCTTTCTTTGTTTTTCGATTTGCGCTTATTGAATCGAGATGACGCTGGCCCCTTCCGAAGCTTTGATCTCGCCAATCCGGGCCAATACCTTGCGGGCAAATCCGTACATCGACTTGGCGTGCGGGGAATTTTCGCCTTCCAGCACGACCGGCTTGCCTCCATCGCCTGATTTGCGCACTTCGGGATCAAGCTCGATGTTTCCGAGGAACGGCACTCCGAACTGCTGCGCCATTTTTTCCGCGCCGCCGCGGGAGAACACGTCGATCTCATGATTGCAGTGCGGACAGACGAAGTAGCTCATGTTCTCGACCACGCCGACGACATCGACCTTCATCTGGCGGAACATTTCGATGGCCTTGCGCGCGTCCTGCAAAGAAACATCGGAGGGGGTTGAAACCACGACTGCGCCGGTGAGAGGAACCGACTGCACCAGCGACAGCGCCACGTCGCCGGTTCCGGGAGGGAGATCGATGACGAGATAATCGAGATGCCCCCACTCGACCTGACTGAGGAATTGGCGCATGATCTGGTGCAGCATGGGGCCACGCCAGATGATGGGCTTGTCCCCGGGATTGAGAAATCCAACCGAAATTACTTTTAACCCGCACGCCTGCAAAGGCTCAATGCGATTCTCCGAAGCCATTTTCGGCTGGCCGCTGGCGCCGAGCATGAGCGGCACATTGGGGCCGTAAACGTCGGCATCGAGCAGGCCCACCTGATGGCCCATTTTGGCAAGAGCGACAGCAAGATTGACAGAGAGCGTGGTCTTGCCGACTCCGCCTTTGCCCGAGCCGACGGCAATGATGGCATCGACCCCCGGCAGTGGTTGCGGGCCCGGTGGAGGCTGGCCGTGCGGCATGTGTGCGTTCAAGGGATGACTCCGAAGCGAAATGAGCTTACATTCAGATTATACAGGCGGCGTGCGGGCTGGATCAGGACACGAAGGCTTTCCGAAGCTCACTGCATCAGCCGGAACGACTGCGCCACGGCGCGGTTAGTTCAGGCCGCGAAGTCTTCTTCCGGCAACGGCGGAACCAGTTGCGGCAGCCGGTCGCTGAGTTCCACCAATTGAGCCAGCCTGGAAATCACCTCGCTGGAAAACTGACCCGGACTCAAACGCCATTTCCAGTTCCCGCCATGCAGGCTGGGAGTATTCATGCGAGCCTCACTGCCCAGGCCGAGCACATCCTGAATGGGCACGATGGCCAGATCGGCAACGGAATTCTGCGCGGCGCGGATAAAACCCCAGTTCACGCCATCGTCCGGGCGCCCCAGATAGGATTCAACGTTGCGGCGTTCGTGGTCGGAAGCGCCCGAGCGGAACCAACCGAGCGTCGTGTCGTTGTCGTGCGTGCCGGTATAGATGATTTTCCCCGAGGCGCGATGCGGCAGGTACATGTGCGAGCCTTCATCGTTGAATCCGAATTGGAGCACGGCCATGCCGGGAATCTGCAGTCGGTTGCGCAGGGCATGAACTTCAGGAGTGATGTAGCCCAGATCTTCGGCGAAGAAGGGCAGTCCGCCCAGCGCCGCGCGCAGCTTAATAAACAGGTCGTCGCGCGGGCCGTCGACCCAATGACCATTCACGGCGTCGGGATCGTGCGCGGGAATCTCCCAAAACTGATCGAATCCGCGGAAATGATCGAGGCGAATGTAGTCGCAATGCCTGGTGGCCCAACGCATGCGTTCGATCCACCACGCATAGCCCTCGGCTTTCATGACATCCCAGCGATAAAGGGGATTTCCCCACCGTTGGCCGGTCTTGCTGAAAAAATCCGGGGGAACGCCGGAGACAACTTCAGGCTGGAGATCGTCATTCAGTCGGAACAGCTCGGGATGGTGCCAAACGTCGGCGCTGTCGTAGTTCACGAAGATGGCGACATCGCCGACTACACGGATATTGCGCCCCAAGCAATAAGAGCGAAGAGCCTTCCACTGTTCGTAGAAAGCGAACTGGAGCGCGGAGCGGATTTGCAAGTCCGGGGCGAGGCCCTGGCGAGCATTTGCCAGGGCGGCAGGGTCACGACGCGCCAATTCAGGAGGCCACTGGTTCCAACTGGCGAGCTTTTGCTGCGCGCGAATGGCATCGAACAGAACGAAATCTTCGAGCCACCAGGAGTTTTCGGAGCAGAACCGATCGAATTTCTGGCGAGCTTTGCCCTGAACCGAAGATACGAAATTGCGCGCCGCCTCAAAGAGAAGCGGCATTTTCGCCGCGAACACGCGATCGTATTCCACCGGCCCATCCGCGGGAGAAGATTCGAGGTACGCCGAAAGCGCGGGAGAATCGATCCAGCCGCGCTCGGCAAGGCGCTCCAGGCTGATCAATAAGGGGTTTCCGGCGAAGGCCGAAACTGAGGAATAAGGCGAGTTGCCGTAGCCGAGAGGCCCGAGGGGCAGCACTTGCCATACTCCCTGGCGTGCCGCGGCGAGAGCGTCGATAAACGAATAGGCTGCCGGGCCAAAATCGCCGATGCCCCCGCGCGACGGCAGCGAGGTCGGATGCAACAAAATTCCAGCGGTGCGCGGAAACGCCATTCCACTCGGTCACAATCTGGTGTGTTTACCTGGAAACTGCGGGTGCCCGAAACGTCGGCTACTACAGGCCCGGCTCGGTCCCAGCTTTGGTCAGTGTCTTCAGTTCTTCCTGATTGATTTTGATTTTGCCGGATTTCTCCATCGAATCGCGCAGATTGGTCACGAACAGGCCGAACAATTCCTGTTGCTTGCCTTGCAACAACTGCTCGCGAATCTGATCCTTCTTGGCGGAGAAATCGGCGTCGGTCGGCGCCTGAACTTCCAGCAACGACAAAACCGCGCCATTAGAACCGCTGCGGACCGGGACGCTGATGTCGCCTGGCTTCATGGTGAAAGCGACCGAGGCCTCGCCGCCCATGGAACCGATCTCGGGGACCTGCCCGTCGGGCAAAACGAAGTCGCTGGTCTTCACTTCCGCGCCCAGTTCTTTGGCGGCTTTTTTCAGGTCGTGTCCGGCTTTGGCGCGGTCGGAAAGCTCCTGCGTTTTCTGCGTAAGCAGAACCCCGGCGCGCTCGTTCTTGAACTGTTCTTCAACTTTGGTTTTCACTTCCTCGAACGACGGCGTGGAGGGCGGTTGAATGGCGAGCAACTGGAAAACGGCGAAGCCTTGCGATGTTGGAGCCGACTCAGGCGCTGACTTTTCCTGCGCGGCGAACATGGCGTCCATGAACTGCGGCGCCTGACCGACGCCGGGGACGACATCGCGGCGGGAGAAGAAGTCCGATGTGACCAGTGAAATTTTCCTGGCTGCCGCAGCGGCATCGAGGCCTTGCGCTTTTGATTGTTGCAGGAGATCCTCGGCCTGCTTCTGCGCGATGTCCTGGGCCTTCTGCTGCTTGAGGAGCGGCTCGATTTCGCCCTTGACCTCGTCGAGCGACTTCATGTGCGCATCCTGCTTGTCGTCGACGCGGATGATGTGGAAGCCGTAACTGCTCTTGACCAGATCGCTGATTTGGCCTTTGGGCAGGGAGAAGGCGGCTTTTTCGAATTCAGGGACGGTGCGACCGCGGCCAATCCAGCCGAGCGAACCGCCTTGCTTGGCGCTGCCGGGATCGTCGGAGTATTTCCTGGCGAGTTCCTCAAAATTCGCGCCCGATTTCACCTGTTTCAGCACGTCTTCAGCTTTTTTTTGCGCATCGGCGACAGCCTTTTCATCGACTTTGCCGTCCTGGCCGGCGAGAGGAGTCTTGATCAGAATGTGGCTGACTTTAACCTGCTCGGGGACGCGATACTGGTCGCGATGCTGATCGTAGTAGGCCTTTAGATCATCGGCCGTAATCTGGACGCTGTCTTTAATCTTCCCAGTGTCGATAGCGATGTACTTGACCTTGCGCTTTTCGGGGATGGAATTCTTGAATTGCTGCTGGTGGCTATCGTAATAGGCTTTCAACTCAGTATCGGTCGGGTGGAGGCCCTTTTTTAGATCGTCCTCTTTGATAATGGCGTATTCGAACTTGACCTTCGTGTTCTGCTTGTCAAACTCCTGCTTTATGGAAGCGTCGCTGACGGAAGCGCCCCCGGTGATCAGCGCCTGAAGCTTGCCGATCATGACTTCCTTGCCGACGTTGCTCTCAAAAGTTTCGGGAGTCAGGTTGTGCTGCTGCAAAAGGTTTTTGTATTCGGCTTCGCCAATGAAGTTGCCGCCCGGGAAGAAAAACTGGGCGTAGCGGCCATGCTGCAACTCATCTTTCACTTCCTGCGGAGTGGACTTGATGCCCATCCTCTGCGCCTCACTTAAGAGCGCCTGGCGGTCGATGAGATTGTCGGCGGCGCGCTGGGTGGCCTGCTGCATGAGGAACGGCAGGATCATGGAGGCATTCTGCCCGTACTGCGCCGCCTGCTGCTGGGCCATGGAGCGCGCGGCGTCGCGAACTTCCTCGACAGTGATGTCTTCGCCGCTGACTTTGGCGATTACGCCTTTGCCGGGCGCGCCGGTAATCTCGCCGCCCAGGCCGCCGGGGACGAACGCAATTACCATGGCGGCGCAAATCAGCAGCAACAGCCCGCTGAGCACAATTTTCTTGACCGGGCCTTCAGTTTGCAGGAAACGAATCATGTTCTTATCACTCCGGAGGGGATGCAGGAATTAATGATTATAAAAGAAAAAGAAGGTCTATGGCCGGGCCAACCGTTCGATTTGCCCCGGAATACGGACCCCCGTTGGGAAATCGACCAAAATCCGCTATTGAAACGTATCAATAAGGCGTGGTATCCCTTGTAAGCGCTGACGGTGGAGTCCCAAATCTTCGCCACAAATCACTCGATCCTGGAGAAAAATGCGCCGACCAAGCCGCGTTCCCAAGCTCCCTAGTGCGTTATTTCTGATTTCCGTCCTCCTCACCCCTTATGCAGTGAGCCAGTCCAGCGAGCCGGGCGGGAAGTTGATGCTGCGCGAACATTGGACCGTGCAATCGTCGGCGAAGGTGGATGCTTCCGGCGAAGCGATTTCCAGCACGGCCTTTGCTCCGAGCGGGTGGCACGAAGCCACCGTGCCGACCACCGTGGTGGCCGCGCTGGTGAAAGACAAGACGCTGCCCGATCCTTATTTCGGGACGAACCTGCGGCAGTTCGCAGGCGTGACCTATCCGATCGGCGGGAATTTTTCCAATATCGCCATGAAAAGCGACAGCCCTTATGCGGTCGCATGGTGGTATCGCGATCGGTTTGAAGTGCCGGCCTCCTACGCGGGAAAAACCGTCTGGCTGAATTTTCGCGGCATCAATTACCGCGCCAACATCTGGCTGAACGGCAAGCGGATCGCGGATTCCACGCAGGTGGCGGGGGCGTGGCGGACGTATGAGTTCAACGTTACAGGCGCGATCAAGGCGGGAGCCGAAAATGTTCTTGCCGTAGAAGTGTCGGCACCGGGTGAGCACGATCTAGCGATCACGTTTGTCGATTGGAACCCGGCGCCGCCGGACAAAGACATGGGGCTGTGGCGCGATGTTTATTTGACGACGAGCGGCCCCGTGGCGCTGCGATATCCCACGGTCGTCTCGAAGCTGGAGGGAGAGTCGGCGCAACTGACGGTTACTGCACAACTGAAGAACAGCACGGGTAATCCGGTGCGCGGCGTGCTGAAGGGACAAATCGAACACATCGAGTTCGAGCAGGAAGTCCAACTGGCGGCGAATGAAAGCAAGGATGTGACGTTCACGCCCGGCCAATTCCGCCAACTGGTGTTTCACAATCCGCGTTTGTGGTGGCCGGCGCAGATGGGCAAACCGAACCTTTATCCGCTCGAGATGGAATTCGTGGCCGAGGGTGCGGTCAGCGACAGCGCGCACAGGGAATTCGGCATCCGTGAAATTACTTCCGATTTCAATGCGGTGGGCGGACGCGCGTTCCACATCAACGGCAAGAATATTTTGCTGCGGGGCGGGGGATGGACGCCGGACATGCTTCTCCGGCAGGATCCGCAGAGGCTGCACGATGAATTTGCCTACGTCCGCGACCTGGGACTGAACACGGTTCGACTGGAGGGCAAACTCGAAACCGAAGAATTTTTCGACACAGCCGACCGCGAAGGGATTTTGGTGATGGCGGGCTGGTGCTGCTGCGATTTCTGGGAACAGTGGAAGCACTGGAAGCCGGCCGATTATGAAATCGCCAGGCAGTCTCTGCGCGACCAGATTTACCGGCTGCGCAGCCATCCCAGTCTGGTCATGTGGCTGAACGGCAGCGATAATCCTCCTCCGGCGGACGTGGAGCAGATGTATCTCGACATTGAAAAGCAGCTTCTGTGGCCGAATCCGGTGGTTTCATCGGCGACCGGGCGAGCGACCACGGTAACCGGCGCAAGCGGCGTCAAGATGAGCGGCCCCTATGAGTACATTGCGCCAAAATACTGGGAGGAAGATACGCCGAAGGGGCAACCGCACCGCAAGGAGTGCAACCCGGGCGGCTGCGGGGGCGCCTACGGCTTCAACACCGAAACCAGCATGGGCCCGGCCGTACCGCCGATTGAAAGCATTCGCGCCATGGTGGGCCCGGATCATCTATGGCCGATTGACGACGTATGGAATTACCACGACGGCGGCGGCGAGTTCAAGACCATTCATGTCTTCACCGAGGCGCTGGAGAAGCGCTACGGGAAATCCGACAGCGCCGAAGATTTCGCGATGAAATCGCAGTTGCAGACGTACGAAGGGGTGCGCGCCATGTATGAGGCCTACAGCCGCAACAAGTACGAAGCCACGGGCGTGATTCAGTGGATGCTGAACAATGCATGGCCTTCGATGATCTGGCACTTGTACGACTATTACCTGCGACCCGGCGGAGGATACTTCGGGGCAAAGAAGGCGATGGAAGCTCTGCACCCCGTTTACGGATATGACGACCATTCGATCTGGGTGGTGAGCAGCCAATATCGGGATGCGAAGGGACTGAAGCTCACCACGAAGGTTCTTAATCTCGATATGAGCGAGAAGTTCTCGCACGAAGATTCGCTGGACGCGTCTGCCGACAGCACGGCGAAGGTTCTTACGCTTCCGGAAAATTTGCCGGGCTTGAGCACGACGTATTTCCTGGTGCTGCGGCTCACCGATTCGACGGGAAACCTGGCCGGTTCGAATTTCTACTGGCTTTCCACGAAGCCGGAAACCCTGAACTGGGCGAAATCGAACTGGTGGATGACGCCGACGGAATCGTTCGCGGATTACACCGCGCTGGGGCAATTGCCGAAGGTGAAGGTGGGCATCCACGAAGAAACCGAGCGCCGGGGTGAGCAGTCGATCACCCGGGTGACGCTGGAGAATCCGGGCAAGAGCCTGGCGCTATTTGTAAGGATGAAAGTGAATCGGGGAGAAAAGGGCGAGGAAGTTTTGCCGGTACTCTGGGAAGACAATTACGTTTCTCTGCTGCCGGGGGAAAAGCGCGAGGTGACGGCAAGCTACAGAACGGTGGATCTGGGAGGTTCAAAGCCTAGTGTGGAAGTCAGCGGCTGGAACCTTGAACATTGAGCGGTTGAGTAAATGAGCGATTGAGCGATTGCGGCCCCAGCGGACGGGCAATCGCTCAATCGCCGAATTGCCCAATGTCTTCATTCTTCCGGGGGTAGTTCGAAGTCGATGAGATTTCCGCGGAAGCCGCGCGTCTTGATCGCGCCGAAGAGAATGCCCACTGCCATCCAGATTGCGCCAACGATCTTGGCCGGGCGGCTGAGGTTCAACCAAAGCAGCAGGCAGATAAGAAATCCCGCCAAGGGGACAAAGAAATTGGCAACGGTCTTTTTTTCATCGCGCACAAAATAGCGCATAAATGCGGCCAGGTTCACGCCCATGAACGCGATGAGAGCGCCGAAGTTCAGCATCTCTGCGCCGAGACCGTAGCTGATGAGGAATGCTCCCGCCAGCGCGACCGCGCCCACGAACAAAACATTGTTGCGCGGCACGTGCCGCTTGGGATCGACCGCGCCGAAGAATCCTTGCGGCAGAGCTTTGCTGCGGCCCATGCCGTAGAGCAGCCGAGCGGCGCCTAATTGCGCTCCCATTCCCGAGCCGAAATTGGCCACCAGCAACGTGAAGCCGAGAACGGCGAACATGGGCGCCCAGGCGCGCCCGGCGATAAACGTGAACGCGGTGTCGATATCGGGGAATGGCTGCGAAGCAGGCCATATCAATTGTGCCGCGTAAACCTGAAAGGCTGAGAGAATACCGATCACCAGGCAAGTCAGCACCGTCGCCAGCAGGATATTTCTCCGCGGATTCTCCGCTTCTTCCGACAGGGTTGAAATGCCGTCAAAGCCGATGTAGGTGAGTACCGCGATCGATGTGCCGCCCAGGACGGCGCGCGCATTGAACAGCGCTGGATCGTAAAACGGGCGCGTGAAGAATCCCGCTTCGGCGTGAGGATGGCCGAAAATGTATCGCGCGGCAGTGACGAAGAAGATTGCGATGACTACTCCCATCCCCACTGCCAAGCCGGAATTGACGCGGGCAGAAGTCTTCACGCCTTGAATGTTCAGGCCGGTAAACACCAGCACAAAAAACACGGCCCAACCCCAATAGGGAATGCCTGGGGCGAAGACGTGCGCCTGCTGGCTGCACCAGATGGTGCAGATCATGGGATTGAGCATGTAATCCATCACCATGCTCCAGCCGGTGACGTAGCCGAGCGCGGGATTGATCTCCTGCCCGACGTAAGTAAAGGCTGAACCGGCGCTGGGATAAGCGCGCGCCATTTTGCCGTAACTGATGGCGGTAAAGAGCATGGCAACCATGGCAATCAGAATGGTGGTGACGACGTGGCCGCGGCCGCGATCGCTCAACACGCCAAACACCGACATGGGCGCGACCGGCTGAATGACGATTACGCCGTAGAGAATGAGGTCCCAAAGCGTGAGAGTTCGCCGCAGGCGCGGCCCCGAGGCAGACACAGTTGCAGCCGAGGCGGTTTCCATGAGTGCGGCTATTGAATTACGGAAGGGGCAGGAAAGTCAATGTTAAAACGATTCCATATACGGCAACCGATTCACTGACAACAGTTCGACGAAGAGCACGCAGGTTTCTACAGGCTAATTCGAGGATCTCCTGGTGAAGTTGCATGTCTTTCGCGGTCGTCGCTTTGTTGCACAGCGCTCGCAAATGGCCGGGGGACTTCTAGCGGAGTCTCCTGGGAACAACTACGCGGGTTCCTTCTTCAATTCTTCCATCACGCTCTGAATCAATTCTTTCGCGCCAGTCAAGCTCTTCATGATGATCTGGATGTCCATGACCGGCTTACCCGGCCAGCGCTGGCTTTGGCAGTAGACGCCATGTTGCCCGACCAGAGCCATAGCGTCGGTGATCGCATCCATGGTCACGGCCAGGCGGCCGCGGGGCACGCCCATCATGGTCTCGTAGTGCTCCAACTCTTCCTGTTTTTCCTGAAAAACCGTCATACGGCGATTGTATCTCGCGCTACCGATGGAGCATAATCGGCTATCCAGCGTCCGGCTCACGCGTCCAATATCGAGCATTCAGCCAAACAGGTTTTTTCGTTTGCCGCGCGCTGACTGCTCAAACGCTGACTGCTCAAACCAGGAGACTCCATGCGAAAACAACTCGTCCTAGTAATGATTCTCTTTACCACAGCCGCTCTCGCCCAGATGGGCGGAGGCAAGCCCAGCCCGCCTGCTTCGGCCAGTTGCGATCTCGGCGGAGGCAGGGCGATCAAGACCGATTACTCCAGCCCGCGCATGAAAGGCCGCAAGATTTACGGCGATCTTGTGCCCTTTGGCGAAGTGTGGCGCACGGGCGCCAACGAAGCCACGACATTCGTCGTCAGCGGCGGGGACGTAACGGTTGGCGGGAAATCAGTCCCCGCCGGAAGTTACACCATCTTCACAGTCCCTACGCCGGACAAATGGACGCTGATCGTCAACAAGAAGACCGGTGAGTGGGGGATTCCGTACAAGTATCAGGGGGACGAGTTGGCGCGGGTGGATATGAAAGTTTCGAAGTTGCCATCGGCAATGGAGAACTTCACCATCTCTTACAACCAGGCCGGCGGCGGATGCACTATGCACCTGGATTGGGAAACCACGCGGGCGTCGGTGGACATCAAGTAAATCCGGAGGGGCGGATGCCACGTCCGCCCCTGCTCAAACCTGTGGCTTCCAGCGAAGAACGGGCTTGCGCGCCGCCGCGGTTTCGTCGAGGCGAGAGACTCGGGTCGTGTGCGGGGCATCGAGCACCGTCTGCGGATTCTCTTCGACTTCCTCAGCGATGGACTTCATCGCGTCGACAAACAGATCCATTTCTTCCACCGATTCGCTTTCGGTCGGCTCGATCATGAGCGCGCCGGGAACGATCAGCGGAAACGCTGTGGTGTAGGGATGGAAACCGTAGTCGATCAGGCGCTTGGCGATATCCATGGTGCGCACGCCTTTTTTCGCTTGCAGCTTGTCGCTGAAAACTACTTCGTGCATGGTCGGCGTGGAATACGGGAGATCAAAAGTTCCTTCCAGGCCCTTGCGAATGTAATTCGCGTTGAGAACCGCGTCTTCGGTGGTCTGGCGCAGGCCGTCCGGGCCATTGGCTTGAATGTAGGCCAGAGCCCGGACAAACATGCCGAAGTTGCCATAGAAAGCGCGAACGCGACCGACGGACTGAGGGCGGTTGTAGTCGAAGCCCAGAGTGCCATCGGATTTTGTAATCACGACCGGCTTGGGAACGAACGGCTCGAGAATTTTCTTGATCGCGACCGGCCCCGAGCCGGGGCCGCCACCGCCGTGGGGCGTGGAAAAAGTCTTATGCAGGTTCAAGTGCATGAGATCGACGCCGAAATCTCCGGGGCGGACTTTGCCGACCAGCGCGTTCATGTTCGCGCCGTCCATGTAGAGAAGGCCGCCTTTGGCGTGCAAAATGTCGGCGATCTTGTGAATTTCCTGCTCGAAGATTCCCAGCGTATTGGGATTAGTGAGCATGAGCGCGGCCACGTCTTCGTTCATCTGCGCTTCGAGAGCTGCGACGTCGACCATGCCCCGCGAGTCGGATTTTAAATTCTCAACCGCGTAGTCGACCATGGCGGCGGTTGCCGGATTCGTACCGTGAGCGGAATCGGGAATCAGAATCTTCTTGCGCGGCTTTCCCTTCGAATGGTGATAGGCGCGGACCATCAACAGTCCGGTCATTTCGCCGTGCGCGCCGGCGGCAGGCTGGAGCGTGATGGCATCCATGCCGGTGATTTCGATGAGGCATTCGCTGAGAGTTTTGAGAATCTGTAGCGCGCCCTGGGAGATTTTTTCGGGCTGATAAGGATGCCCGTTGGCAATACCTTCCACGCGAGCCACGGCTTCGTTTACGCGCGGGTTATATTTCATGGTGCACGAGCCGAGCGGATACATGCCCAGATCAATGGCGTAGTTCCAGGTGGAAAGCCGGGTGAAGTGGCGGATGATCTCAATTTCGCTGACTTCCGGCATGTGGCCGAGATCTTTTCGCTCCGCCGATCCCAGAAGCTGTGCCGAATCCACCTCCGGCACGTCAAGTGGGGGAAGCTTCCAGGCGGCTTTTCCGGCCGACGACTTCTCGAAGATCAGGCCTTCGTTTTGATTTACGTGGCGGGTGGCTTTGCGAATCACGGGCTTCATCGCGCCACCTCCGCAGTTTCTTCGCTCGCCGGCTGCACCGAGTTCTCGGCGATCACCGCCGCCGCAGTGTCGATCGCGCCGCGCGTGGTCAACTCCGTGCAGCACCACAAGGCGGCGTTGCCCAGCTCGGGGAAAAACTTTTTTAAGGGAAGTCCGCCGACAATCTTGTGGCCGAGCAAGCGCGCGTTGACGGCTTCCGGATCTTCCCCGGTTTGAACTACGAACTCGTTGAAGCGCGGGGCGCCGGTGAACATTAATTTAGCGTGCCGTCCAAATTGCGCGGCAGCGTAGGCCGCTTTGGCCAGATTCTGCTTGGCCAGTTCTTTCAGCCCGACCTTGCCGTAGACCGTCATAAAAATGTTGACCATCAGCGCGACCAGGGCCTGGTTGGTGCAGATATTGGAAGTAGCCTTTTCGCGGCGGATGTGCTGCTCACGCGTGGCCAGAGTCAGAACGAACCCGCGCCTTCCCTGCTTATCGACGGTCTGACCGACGAGGCGTCCGGGCATTTGGCGGACAAACTTTTCCCGCGTGGCAATCACGCCGCAGTAAGGGCCGCCGAATCCGAGGGGCACGCCGAACGACTGGGCTTCCATGGCAATAATGTCGGCCTGACGGGGCGGTTCCACGATTCCCAGCGAGACCGCCTCGGCGATTGAAACCACCAGCAGCGCACCATTCTTGTGAGCCAGATCAGCAATGGCTTGGATGTCTTCGATCGTGCCAAAGAAATTCGGAGACTGAATCAGAACCGCCGCGGTTTCCGCGGTGATTGATTTCTCCAGCTCTTTCACATCGACGCGGCCATTCTGGCCGTATCCAATGGTGGAAAACGGCATGCCCTGATGCGTGGCATAAGTCGCAAGAACTTCGCGATATTCCGGATGCAGGCTGCGCGCGATGACGACCGACCTGCGACCGGTAAGACGGACGGCCATCATGGCGGCTTCGGCTGCGGCAGTCGAACCGTCATACATGGAAGCATTGGCCACTTCCATGCCGGTCAGCTCGCAGATCATGGACTGGAATTCGAAGATCGATTGCAGGGTGCCCTGAGAAATTTCGGCCTGGTAGGGCGTGTATGCGGTCAGGAATTCGCCGCGTGAAATCAGAGAATCAATAATGACCGGCCGGTAGTGGTTATAAGCGCCGGCGCCAAGAAAGCTGGCATAGCCTTCGCCGTTTTCGCGGGAGCGCTGGCGGAAGTAGTCGACGATCTCCGATTCGGCCATCTGGCGGGGAATCCTGAGATCGCGATTCAGCCGGTACTCGGCCGGAATGGGTGCAAATAAGTCGTCCACCGACCGCAGGCCGATGGCCTTCACGGCAGCTTCGCGATCGGCAGGAGATTTCGGTAAATAGCGCATAGAAAATTGATTAGATGTAACCGAGGGTCAATTCGATTGTGGGCAGCGCCCGCAACCTTGCCAGTGCGAACTCTGGGCTTCCAGGGAACGACGGAGGCAGCAAGCTCAGTGCCCGCCTTCTTCCGCAACGAACTTTTCATAGTCAGCCGCAGAGAGGAGAGCATCGAGTTCTTTCGAATCCTTCAAATTGATCTTCAGCATCCAGGCGGTATGAGCGTCCTTATTTACGTTCTCCGGGGCAGTCGCTAGAGCTTCGTTTACCTCAGCGACTGTACCCGAGGCCGGGGCAAACAGATCGGAGACGGCCTTTACCGATTCGACCGAGCCGAAGGTCTTACCGGAGGACAATTCGGCGCCGGGCTTAGGCAGTTCGACAAAGACGATGTCACCGAGCGACTGCTGAGCGTAGTCGGTGATGCCGATGGTGGCCGTGCTGCCGTTAGGCTGAATCCACTCGTGCTCTTTGGTGTATTTGCGGTCCGTTGGGTAGGGCATAAACCTTCTAGCTCCTGGCTGCCAGCTAAACCTCTGCGTTCCTTGGCGTTTAAGTCATTTTTGGCCGCTTGTAAAATGGCGTGGGCACAACGGCCGCTCCCACGCCCTGGCCGCGAATTTCCACTTTCACGCCCGTGCCAATGGGGCTAAAGTCGGGCGGCACATAGGCCAGCGCAATGTTCTTCTTTAGAAACGGCGCGGGGGAACCGCTGGTCACGAAGCCGATTTCGCCGGCGGCGGAGTCAAGAACACGGTAGCCGTCGCGCGCGATACCGCGCTCAACCATTTCGAGACCAACGAGTGTTCGCTTCAGCCCTTCCGCCTTGGATTTTTCAAGCGCTTCCCGGCCGACAAATTCCGGCTTTTCCATCTTGCAGAAACGATCCAGCCCGGCTTCCCAGACGTTTATGGTATCGGAAATTTCGTGACCGTACAGCGGCAGCTTCCCCTCCAGCCGCAAGGTGTTGCGAGCGCCCAGCCCGCAGGGCACGGCGCCGAACTCCTTGCCGGCTTCCAGAATGGCGTACCAGACGCGCGCGCTGGTGGCTTCATCGGAAGGAATGTAAATTTCAAATCCGTCTTCTGCCGTGTATCCGGTGCGGGCGATCAGAATATTTTTCAGGCCGCAAACTGTTCCGCGCGTCACCCAGTAAAACTTGACCGCGTTCAGGTCGGCGTCGGTCAGCTTTTGCAGAGTGCGAACTCCCTTGGGACCCTGAATGGCGATCTGCGTGAAGGCGTCGGACAAGTCCTCAACTTTGCAGTCAAACTGCCGTGTATTGCCGCGCACCCAGCTGAAATCTTTCTCGCGAGTGCCGGCGTTGATCACGAGCAGGTATTCGTCTTCATCGAGCCGGTGAACGATGACATCGTCGACGAAAGTCCCCTGCGGATAGAGCAAAGCGGAATACTGGGCCTGGCCGACGGACAGCCTGGCCGCATCGTTCATGGAAATATGCTGCACGGCCGCGAGCGCTTCGGGGCCGGCTAGCCGGATATCGCCCATATGGCTGACATCGAAGACGCCGACGCCGGTGCGGACGGCCATGTGCTCGTTGATGATGCCGCAGCCGATCGCTGCTGGATACTCGACCGGCATGTCCCAGCCGTTGAAGTCGACCATCTTCGCGCCCATCTGGCGATGGACGGAGTTCAGCGCAGTTTTGCGAACCGTCGACGGAGCGGTTGTGGATTCAAGCGAAGACAATTGCAAACCTCAGTCAGGCGGGCAGGAACTGGTCTGCCGAAGGATGACTTTTTACCGTAACACGCGGTTTTTCGGCGGGTCAAACTGGAGAGCGTTTTACTGCCGGGAGCTTGAAGAACGGCCAAGCGTTATCAAGAACGTTCGCTAACCTTGCCTGGTTTCGCTGTCCCCTCGGGACTGATCATCGAGAGCGGCTTCCCGTTGCGTCGGCAATGCACGAAGTCCAAAGAAACCGAAAACATACGGGACCTGAACCCATCGAAGCAACTCGGCCTCGCCGATCCTTGCAAGTACTGGCCTGTTGTCATCGTTTGGCATTATAATGTCTATGCTAATGCAAAGGTGATCCCGATATGAAGCTTAAACTCCGTTCGGTTGGCACGTCCACCGGGGTCCTGCTGCCCAAGGAAATGCTGGTTCGCCTGAAGGTAAAGAAGGACGACGAACTATTTGCCGTGGAAACGCCCGAGGGCTACCTGCTCACACCGTACGACCCCGAGGTGGAGCGGCAACTTAGCAAGGGCCGCGAGTTCATGGCGAAGTACCGCGATACCTTCCGCGCGCTGGCCAAATGAAGACTCCGAAGTGGGTCGATCGCCGGGCCCTCGTATTGTTACACGGGGAGACTCTAGCCGAGCATGGCGGCTTGGCGGGCTTGCGGGACGCGGGCGCTTTAGAAGCTTCACTCGCCCGCCCGCGCCATCTCCATTCATTCGAGCCGGAATCGGACCTGCCGCGCCTGGCGGCCGCTTATGGCTTCGGCATCGTCCGCAATTATCCCTTTAACGACGGCAACAAGCGCGCAGGCTTCCTTGCCCTCGGCTTGTTCCTCGCACGCAACGGCCGGGAACTGACGGCGGAACCGGTGGAGGCCATCGCCATCATTCTGCGGCTGGCCGAAGGCAAGATGACGGAATTGGAGCTGGCATGGTGGATGCGTGAAAACATGGATTGAGTTCAGGACTGAAGCGATTTTCTGAAGCGCGGATCTTAGTGTCCGAACTGCACTGTCACATGCGCTCCGGCGGCCACGTGCGTTCCCGCTGGCGGCGACTGCTGCCGGGCCACGCCGCTGCCTATGGCTTCGAGTTCGAGGCCGGCATCTTGTGCGGCTTCCGCAGTTCCGCGGACGGTCTTGCCTATGAACGACGGCACTTCGATCCCACCTTGCTCGACGTCCAAGACCACGGTTCCGGTTGAGGGCAGCATTGGTTGCGAAGGTGCAATTGGACTGGGCGGCTGAGTTGATGGGCCGGAAGCGCTCACGGCCGGTTCAGCCTGCCGCATTGCCGCCTGGACTACAGTTCCTTCGCTGTTGGCGGTCACGGGCGCCCGCGCCACACTGGCCTTGCCCGCCGAGGAATCGGCACTGACTCCCGCCGTCTCCAGCGGTTCGCCAGGATGATCCGGCGTTCCCTCTTCCAGGTCTTTATCCTTCATGCGCGCCTGCGCCAGCAGCAACTGATGTTTGGGCGCGAGCGGAAGGTCGTGCGGCACGTGTAGATATTCCAGCACCTGCTGCGTGATGCGATGGAATACCGGCGCGGAAACTTGCCCGCCCTGGTGCAGACCGACGGCGGAATCCAGAATTACAGCGACGACGATCTGGGGATTGTTGAGTGGCGCAAAGCCGGCGAATGAACCGATGTACTTTGTCTTGGAATACGCGCCCGTGTTGGGATCAACTTTCTGCGCGGTTCCCGTTTTTCCGGCCGAGGTGTAGCCTTCGAGAATCGCTTTGCGGCCTGTGCCTTCGAGCACAACCTTCTGCATCATGGCGCGCATTTCGGCGGCGGTGTAGCTGGAGATGACGCGATGCGATGCTCCGGGATGAAAGGCAACGTCCCGAGGCGACCCTTGCGGCTGGACCGTCCCGGCGAGAATGTGGGGCGAGATCCAGACGCCATCGTTGGCGAAAGTGGAAATCAAGCTGGCCAGCTGAATGGGCGAGATGCCGATTTCCTGGCCCATGGAAATGGCCGCGATGGAAACTTTCGACCAGCGGCTGACCGGCTTGGTCATGCCGCGGGTTTCGCCGGGCAATTCGATTCCGGTTTGCTGGCCGAATCCGAAATCACGAATGTATTTGTAGAAGCGGTCTTCGCCCAAACGCAGCGCAATCTTAATCGCGCCCACATCACTCGATTCGGCCAATACTCCCCACACTGGCAATAGGCCATGCGGCTTGGAGTCGCGAATTCTCATGCCGTTGTAGACGATCGATCCCATCTGGCAATCGAAAATCTCGTTGGGATTGGTGAGCTTCTCTTCCAGGGCAGCGGAAATCGTGACCAGCTTGAAGGTCGACCCGGGCTCATAAATGTAGCTGACGGCGCGATCGGTGAGTGCTGCGGGGGTAATTTCTTTTCGAAGATTCGGATTGAAGGTGGGGCGGTTCGCCAGCGCCAGAATCTCTCCGGTGTGTGGATTTTCGACAATCACTGTACCGGCGATGGCTTGGGTGTCGTGAATCGCCTGATCGAGTTCTTTTTCGGCGATGTACTGGATGTTCTTATCGATGGTGAGAACGATGTTCTCGCCGGGCTCGGGCTGCTTTTCGATGTCGGAAAACCACTGGCGCCGCGCGTCGACCGAGATGTACATTTTGCCGGCGCGGCCGCGCAGTTCATCATCAAATTCGTGTTCGATGCCGCTTTGCCCGGTGTCTTCCATGCCGACGCTGCCGACCACCTGGGCCGCCAAATCCCGGGAGGGGTAGAAACGTTTTGGCTCTTTCTGGAAGTGAATGCCCTGCAGGTTCAGAGATCTGATTCGTTGAATGGTTTCGTCGTCGGCCTTGCGCGCCACCCAGCAGAAGGTCTTGTGGGCCTGGCAATCGGCCAAAACCACGTTGTGGTCGTCGCCGGTGATGCGGGTGATCAGAGAAACCGCGGTGGGAAGATCTTTGACTTCGCTCGGAACAGCGAAGGCGGAATCGACAAGAACAGACATGGCCAGTTCGTGTCCGGAGCGGTCGTAGATGACGCCGCGCTTGGCGGAGAGTGGAATCGCACGCTGCTGCTGGTGTTCCGCCTGGCGGGTGAATTTGCCGTAACTGAAGACCTGCAGATAAACCAGGCGAACGCAGATGGCCGCGCACCAGAGCAGCAAGATGGCGCCTAGGCGATAGAGGCGGGAGTTCCTGGCGGCTGTAGGGTTGGTGGGAGTCAAAGTGTCCGACCTCAATTGTGTTTGCCGCCGTTTTTTTGGCCGCGACATTCCCGATCGCACGCGCCTAAAGGCGTTTGTTCAATCTGACAGAAACGGCACGCCTGAAGGCGTGCCCTGATACGAATGCTTCTTCACAACTGCGGTCCATACAACTGCGGTCCATATAACTGCGGTCCATCCCCGGTATCGAACTCGCCGTTGTTATTGGCCGACCAGTTATTGGCCGTCCCGTTATTGGCCGACCCGTTCGATCATCGGTTGCGCGCTGGCCATGACCGGACTGCCAGCCTCGGCAGACGCGCCATCCATGCGGATGACCTGGCCCGGCTCGGGCGGCACAAGCCCCATGCGGCGGGCAATCACGTCGATGCGCTCGGGGTCGCGCAGCGAAGCGTCCTCGAGACGCAGAGCGCGATTCATTTCGGTTAAGTTATTCAACTCGCGCTTGGCCGACTCGATTTTGTAGCCGTATTCGATCGCCCGGAAATGCTGCCACGCGTAAGTAAACACCAGCAGGAACAAACAGGCCAGCGCGGTGACAAACTGCCGCATCTCCTGGCTGCGCTTGGGATCTTCCACCTTTACCAGGCGCGAGTTGTCGATCGCCTTGGCAAAATAAATTTCGGGCGTGCCGGTAAAAAACGCCTGCCGCCGAGCCGCTGGAACCGCCATGCGAATTGCCGCTGCTGCCGCCATCTATGCCGCCCCCGCCAGAAGTTCCCTGCTGTTCAATTCAGCGATCTCCAACTCAAACATCCGCTGCAATTCCAACTCTTCCGTCTTACGCCGGTCGCTGGCGCGCTTTTCGGCGCGCTCGACCAACGCAGCTAAATCGTGAATCAACGTTCCTGTGTACATGCGCCAACCTCAGACCAAGGATTCCTACCACGGAACCCTGAACCCGGCTTTCAAACCTGAATGGCCCGGCACGGCCACTTACGACTATGCCGGGGACTTCGGCAGGTTTTCCGAAGCCTAAAATCGACTCCCGCTTAAAGCCTCTCCGCTGCCCGGAGTTTCGCGCTGCGGGCCCGCGGATTGCGATCGCTTTCTAAATCGGATGCGACGACCGGCTTCCTGGTCAGAACCCGGTAGTACATGAACTCTTTTTCGCCCGCGCGGAAGGCATCCTTTACCAGTCTGTCCTCCAGCGAATGAAAACTGATGATCACCACCCGCCCGCCCGGTTTCAGAACCCGCGGCGCCGCGTCCAGCAGCGCCCTCAGATCGTCCAGTTCGCGGTTTACGAAGATTCGAAGAGCCTGAAAAGTTCGCGTCGCGGGATGAATTCGCCTTTCGTACTCGTCTCTACCCCGATTCATTGGCCGGGCCGCGGCTGATATGACCTGCGCAAGATGCGCCGTCGATCGTATCGGCCGCGACCGGACAATGGCTCTGGCGATTCTCCGCGACCTCCTTTCCTCTCCGAATTCGTAAATCACATCGGCAAGCTCGCGCTCGTCGAGGTGGTTTACCACTTGTTCGGCGGTGCGCTCGTTATGCGGGTCCATCCGCATGTCGAGCGGCCCTTCCGCCTGAAAACTGAATCCGCGTGCGGCATTGTCAAGTTGCAGACTGCTGACGCCGAGATCGGCGAGGATGCCGTCAACTGCGTCGTTGGCCGTCAGTCGTTGGTCCTTGGCCAATTCCGCGAACGATCCCTGCCGCAACTCAACGCTCGGCCAGTCGCCCGGTCGCATTGCATCGCTGTGAGCCGTTGGCTCCTGGCCAACGACCGACGACCAACGACCAAGGACGCCTTCGGCAATCTCCAGCGCCTTCGGATCCTTATCGAAGCCAATCAAATGACCCGGTGCGCCGAGGCGTCTTGCGATTTCGAAACTGTGCCCGCCCAGGCCCACCGTGGCGTCGATATACGTCCCGCCGCGCCGCACGTTCAAAAAGTCGATCGCTTCTTTTAAAAGAACCGGGACATGGATTTGGTTTCCACCACCATGCCCAACCCCCTGAGGGGTGTCTGTTGAACCCTCGCCCACTAGATGCCCAGTTCGTCGAGCGTCTTCTCATCCTCAGGCGTAAACTTCTCTTCTCTTACCTTCTGCTCGTAAGCCTTAATGTTGCGGACTTCCAAATAAGTCTGGTAGCCGCTCACCGCAACCTCGCCCTTCAGGTCGGCTGCTTCGCGCAGCAACTGCGGCATCAGCAACCGCCCCTGGGCGTCCAACTCGACCACCTGGCCCCAGTAGTTCACCTTGCTGAGGAATTTTTTCTTCGTCGGATTGAAAGTGGAGAGCCCTGCCAACTTCTGCTCGATCCGCTCCCATTCCTCGAAGGGATAAACTTGAGCAACATCCCCATCGAGACTTGTGATGTAGAATTGCTGACCGTATTTCTCGTCGATCACGCGCTTGAACTCGGCCGGGACCTTGAGCCGTCCTTTTTCGTCGACGCGAGTTGGGTGATTGCCGCGAAACATAAATAACGGAGGCCAAAATCAAGCAAAATTCGGTCAGATTGGGTTGGATCGGGCTGTTTACGGGTTTTTTGGGTCGGTTTCCCACCGGCTCCTCGAAATCAGCTTTTCGCCCCACCAGATCGACCACGCTTACCACTTCGTTCCACTTTCTACCACATCTTAACCGTAAGTCCTTGATTGTCAATAGGAAACTTGAAGGTTGGAGTCCCACACTGGGAGCGATCAGGGAAAGCACGAAATCTTGTGGTTGGGCGAGAATGCAGCCCCAAAATGTTGGGTTTACGCTCTTGATTCCTTCGCTATTCTTTCGCTGAGATTTTTCTTGCAATCCGCGGCGGGCGCAGGATTTGTTGTGGAAAAGGCGTTCGTGACCGATCGCGAGAGGATGGAGTGGAGCTACTTTGCGGGTTCCACGAAGACCGCCGTCCCGTAGGCCAACACCTCGGTGACGCCTTGCATGACTTCGGTCGCATCGTAGCGGGCGCCGACCACGGCGTTAGCGCCGAGTTCGGCGGCGTGGATCAGCATCAGGTCGAAGGCCTCGGCGCGGGTTTTCTCGCAAAGATTGGTGAGCAGGGTAATATTGCCGCCGACCAGGGTTTGCAGGCTGGCGCCGATCGTTCCAAAGATGGAGCGCGAGCGAACGACGATTCCGCGCACCACGCCGAGCGTGCGAACGACGCGAAAGCCATCGAGTTCAAACTGCGTGGTCACCATGGTGTGCGCGACCATTCGTCCACCGCCCGCATAGGTAGCCATCGGTTTTCCCCTTCACGATTCTTGTGATCGCGCTTCGGTTATTCCAATGCGGCGCTGATCAGATACTCTTGCGCACCAGCATCATATTCGACCCGCAGCAGATTCGGCTGGCAACAAACCTGGCAATCCTCGACGTAGGTCTGCCTATGCCCGGCAGACTCGTCGACCGTGGTCGTATTCCATTCGCCGCATCCCGCGCATTGGAATCCAGTTTCCGTGCGACAATTATCTCTCACTGAATGCCAATTACTTCTATTGTGAAGCTCTCACGGCGTAAATTCCTGTCTGGCGGGGCAGTCGCAGGCGCGGCGGTTTCCCTGCCGCTCAGGACCTCCTATGCGGCCTCCGACACTTCCCTTCCCCCTTCGGTCGCAGGGCTGAAATCACGCAAAGCGGAAGCCACGCCCATCACCGTTGACGAACTGCGGCAGCGGCAGCACCGGGCCCGCGAGTTGATGGCGCAGAATTCGGTCGCCGCCATCATTCTCATCGAAGGCACCTCGCTTAAGTATTTCACGGGCATCCGCTGGTGGGGCGGCGAGCGCTTGTTCGCCATGGCTTTTCCTTCCAAGGGCGAGCCTTTCTACGTGTGCCCTGCCTTCGAGCAGGATCGTGCCCACGAACAGCTTGCCAACTCGCCCGATGGCAGCGGAGCGGACGTGCGCCCCTGGCAGGAAGACGAGAGCCCCTACGCGCTGTTGGCGCAGGGACTGAAAGAACGCGGGCTGGCCGCGGCAATGATCGGTCTGGAAGAAAGTATCCCTTTCGTGTTCTCCGACGGAATGGCCAGGAGTTTGCCTCAAGCCGCTCTGGTGAGCGCGACTCCGGTGACAGCCGGATGCCGCATGATCAAGAGCGCGCACGAACTGGTTCTGATGCAACTGGCGAACCAGGTCACTCTGGCGGCTTATGAAGCTGTTTATAAATCGCTGCGTGCGGGTATGACGCAAGGACAAGTTTCAGATCTGATCTCGACTGCTTACGACCGGCTCGGCTTTCCGGGAGAAGCCAGCGTTGAGGTCGACGAATTCACGGCATATCCGCACGGGTCAAGAACACCGCAGGTCATTCGAGAAGGCTCAATCGTCATGATCGATGACGGATGCACGGTTGAAGGTTATCAGTCGGACATCACCCGGACATTTGTATTGGGAAAAGCGACAGCCCAGATGAAGCGGATCTTCGATGTGGTGCATCGCGCTCAATCGGCGGCTTTAACAGCGGCGCGTCCCGGCACGGCTTGCGGCGATGTCGATGCCGCGGCAAGAAAAGTAATCGTCGAGGCCGGCTACGGGCCCGATTATAAATATTTCACTCACCGGCTCGGCCACGGAATCGGCATGGACGGCCACGAGTGGCCCTATCTGGTGCGCGGCAACCACACGCCACTGCGACCGGGCATGACGTTCAGCGACGAGCCGGGAATTTATGTCCGCGGCGAATTCGGCATTCGCCTGGAAGACGATATGCACATCACCGAAAATGGAGCCGAATTGTTCACTCCGCAGAGTCCATCGCTGGAAGATCCATTCGCCCGGGCTTGAGACCCTCGCGCCGCGGTCTTAGCCACTGCATTCCCGCTGAAATTGTCTGAGTGGCGGCATAACTTGACTTACATCCGTTAGCTACCCCTCCAATGCAGCAACCAAGGATGGTTAAGAGTGGTCCGTCGCATTTAGCGACGACAGCTATCACTTGAGTTATCAAGCCCATGGGTTATAAGACTTACCTAAGTCTGCTGTTCCTTACAAAAGTTAGCCGAAAATCAAATTTGTAAACAATTCTATGGATGGGCTTTCTAATGATTCAGGGTCATAAATGTTTACCTTCTAAGAAATAGCAGTACCACGATTGAGGGCAAATCGGGTATGCTTCTGTGCACCAGCTGTACGTCGTAAATTATGGAGCGTGCATGGCTGATCTAGATGCGGTTCTAGAGCAGTTGAAGCAAGAACGTAGACGTGCGGAGGGTGAGCTGAAACAACTGGACAAGGTCATCCGAGAACTCAGCAAGGTGAGAACGCAAGCCTCACCGGATATCGGGGCCAAGAAAAACCGGTTGTCTCCGGCCGCCCGCGAGCGCATCGCCGCCGCGCAGAGAGCGCGATGGGCCAAGGTGCGTGCAGCTTCTAAGACAGGTTCCAGCGCCTAGAGTGGCTGGAACTGGATAAAGAGTTCCGGTGCAGCTTCGGAGGAGGGCGTAGGACTCTCTGCTGCACCGGTTCTTACGGCAACTTACCCCTTTTAGAGTCAGGCAGAAACGCTGAGGCTCCCACTAGCCGACGTGGTACCGGCGGAACCGCTCCCCGACGCACCCAACAAGTTGATCACGAGCTGCTCATTTGTGTCGGCGGGATTCAAGTTGAAGGTCACCTGCTGCGCATTCGGGCCCTGGCCATTGACGCTGAGCGAAATCTGCTCGCCGCCGTTGCTTGCGCCGCTGATATTGATGTCGATCTGCTCCGGGCCTCCGCTATTGCCCAGGTTCACGACGATCTCCGGGCCGCTGCCCGATCCTGAATTCGCCCCCGAGCTTGCCCCGGAACTGGGGGTGGCCTGGGGACCGAAGGTGCTTTTCAAAGAGTCGAATGCCTGTTGCGCGCCGGCCAGATCGCCCGATTGAAGAGCCTGACCGATCGCGGTGAAGTCTTGCTCCCGCTGGGCGATGGCGAAGGGAGCGCCGTTCGGAAACGGCCCGCTTTGGCCCAGGGAAACGATGTTGTTGAATGCTGTTTGTGCGGCGCCGAGATTGCCGGAACTCAGAGCCTGACCGAGCTGGTTCAAATCGGTCCGCCGCGTGGAAAAGTACTCGGGCGCGTTCAACTGACTGGTGATGGCTGACGTGGACATGAGATTCTCCTCAGAATTGTTTGCTTTACCCAAGAACGCTGTCCGCGTCCCTGCGATACGAGGGCCATATCGGCGGTGGGGCGGCAAACTTTAGAGTGGCAGTAGAGGGCGCTTGTTTTTCATGGATTTCTGCGGACGGGAAGGGGGAGACGGGCACAAGCGGACCGCGCAGTCGGCAAACTTTTCGCCCGGGAAGCGGGCAAAATCGGCCAGTCGGGCAAACGCTGCCCACCGCACAAAATCACTTGAGGGGCGGCACATAAGGAATGTAGCGCGCGAACAGCCAGCACAGGAAAAACACGACGGGGATGTGCACCATGAGTTGGAGCATACCGTAGCCCACGATGTCGCGCGCTTTTAGTCTTAGGATGGCGAGCAGCGGAAGCATCCAGAAGGGATTGACGAGATTGGGGAGCGCCTCTGCGGCGTTATAGATTTGCACCACCCATCCCAAATGCACCTGATGCAGATTGGCCGCCTGCAAAACGTAGGGCGCCTCGATCACCCACTTGCTGCCGCCGGAAGGGATGAAAATGCCCAATCCGGCCGAATACACTGCAACAAGGAGCGGGTAGCTGCTATGCGTGCTGATTGAGGCAAACAACCTGGCCAGCACATCGGAGATACCGGTGCCGATGATCATGCCAAAAATCACGGCATAAAATGGAAACTGAATGATAACGCCGCCGGTGGCAGGAATACATTCCGCCACGGCGCGCATGAAGCGCTTGGGCCGCCAGTGCAACAACAGGCCGGTGGTGATGAAAATCAGGTTGTAGGTATTCAGGTCGAGCGCGGCCAGCGCGCCCTGTGGAGAGGTACGAAACACATCGATTAAATACCAGACGAGAAGCCCGCCGACCAGAACCGTGAGAAGCGGACTGTATTCCAGCCACTCGCCGGGCTTGGTTTGCGCTTCGAGGCTCGCTCGGATGGGCGCGTACTCGATGCCGTAGGACTCGGCGGTGCGTGCGTTTTCAGCGGACGGCGTGGACCAGTAGGCAATCAGAACCGAGAGAATGAGCAAAACCGCGGTGGTTGCCAGGCTCTGCCACAAAAACAGGGTCTGCGTGAGCGGAATCAGGCCGCTTATGGCAAACAACGCCGGCGGGAGCGAGGATTTCGTCGCCATCATCAAGGCCGCAGAAGAAGACAGCCCCATGGCCCAGACTGCGCCCAATCCCAGATATGCAGCGGCACCCGCAGCCCTGTAATCCATTCCTTTTACCCTGCTGGACAGCTCGCGCACGAACAATCCGCTGAAGATCAGGCTCAAACCCCAGGAGATCAGCGAAGTCAGCATGGAGAAAAGGGCAATGAGGGCTACCGCGCTGCGGGGCGTTTTTGGAATCCCGGCAAGCGCGCGGATAAGCCAATGAACCAGCGGCGTGGATGCGACGACATATCCGCCCACGATGATCATCACCATTTGCATGGTGAAGGGGACCAGCGTCCAGAAACTCTTCCCGCCCTGGATGGCAAGCCGGGCAGGACTTTGATGCAAGACCAGACCTACGATGAAAACTACAACAATCCCCAACAGGGCAAACACCAATGGATCGGGGAACCAGCGCTCGCTCCAGTTGGCCAGGCCCAAGCCGAGACGCACCAGACCCTGTTCCTGCCTGCCCGTCTCGTTTTGCGCCGGCGGATGCATATGGACTCCTGTTCCCTAACGCCGGACATTGTAGACCCGTGGCCGAGTAGCGCAATACTTTTTCGCAATCAGGCAAGGGAGAAGATCGGCAAAGGGAAAAACGGCGCCGCGGATCAAATCAGCGGCGCCGCTGGAAACAGGTATGGGAAACGCTATTCGTTGTCGAGATATTCTTCGGGAACGTCGTCTTCGGGAACTTCGTGAGTGTGCACTTCGCGGGTGTTGTCGGCTTCCTCCACGCCGCTCACGACGCCCGCTTCAAAGGCGTTGCCTTCGTCGAGCAATTCCTGGACGCTTTCGGAGTCAACGTCTTCCCGGCCGGAGATGCCCTGCATGTCGCCGGCTTCGACATCGTATTGATCGCGCCGCGGCGGAGCCTGGGCTTTTCGATTAAACGATCTCGGCTTGCGGGTAGCGGAGGCGGCCCTGGATTTTTTCTTTTTATTAGTCCGGACCTGCGGCGAAACGCGCCTGCTGAGCGATTTTTTCTTTGCGGTGCGTGCAGAACTTTTTTTGGCGGCACTGCGTGGGGCGTTGGGTTTTTTCTTCGAGAGTTTTTTCCTGGCGGATTTTTTCTTCGCGGCCATAGGCGCAGTCTACCACCGTGGAAAAACCCCGGCGGAATAAAAATTATTCAGATATGGGTTAAGAGTCCCACGGAATGGAGATGACACTGTGCAAAGGCCCAAAATTAAGGAAAAGAGCCCGCAATCGAGTGCCCTAGCCGGCGGCGCGCTCCAAAGCCTGGCGGTCCCAGTTTCCCAAGTCCGCTGCGGCGTCGTAGGTGCTGTGGCAAAAGTCGAGCAAGGCCGCGGTGGGGGAAGGCGCTACGCGAACATCGTCATAGTTCAGGAGAAATTCGCTCATCTGGGCATGGTAGAAGGCTTTCTCCGGCCGCACCACCGCTTGGCCGAATCCCGCGGGCTCGGGAGCCGCGTAACAGTAAAAAGCCGCGCGGGGGAACGCTTCACTGCCCGGCCAATATCCAACACTACTCACCTCGTGGGAGTAGGCCTCGCGAGTGATGACGTCAGCCCCGGGCCGCTCAGGGGCGCGCCTGCCGGAAAACCGCGTGACTGCCAGGTCGAAACTTCCCCAGAAAAAATGTACCGGACTACTTTTGCCGATGAACTCGGCTCGGAACTCTTGAAAGATTGAATCGACGGTGGCCAAGATACGCCAAAATCTCTCGACGGCCGTCGCATCATAGGAAGCGTGGATACGATCGTGGTCGAAGGGCACAGGATTGGGGACCTCGACCGGCATGCGCCAGATCGTGATTTCGATACCGGCGGCATGCAGCATGCGCATGAATTCCCGGTAGAAATCGGCCACCGACCGCGGTATGAGAGCCATGGTCTGCACCATGCCATCATTGGTTTCCATGACCAGTTCGTGGCGCCGGAAGTCGAACAGGATTTCCACAGAACGGTCGCCGTAGGGCATGCGCGATGTCGTGAGTCCACGCGCGGTCACGTAGAACGGAACATTCCACCAATGGTTGACCAGGGGAGTCAACCGCAAACGGACTTTGCCCACGATCTGAGCCCACATGTGCAATGTGGCGCAGGTGTCCTTCCAGGATTCGAAGGTAAGTTCGGGCCAACAATGCGGCCCGTCGACGCGGGACGAGAGAAGTCGACGGTCGAGTTGCAGGGTCATGGCAACCTGTTCACAAGAGAAACCGCAGGGCGAAGTGCTGGCATTAAGCCGACGATTTCGCCGCCAATGTTTCCACCACAGCGATGTTCTGCAACAAATCCGGCGGCAGGTTGTGCCGTTCGCGGAGGTATTCAGGCGAATTGTAGCTTACCCAAACTTTGCCCTGCTTGTCTTCCCAGACGAGAATTTTCAGCGGCAGGTCGATAGCAATGCTCGGGGAAGCGAGCATTAAGGGCGTACCCGCTTTCGGACTGCCGAAGATCAGCAGCTTGGTCGGGGGCATTTTCATTCCCACTTTTTCCGCTTCGCCGCTGTGGTCGATCAGAGCAAAGAGGGTGACGCCCTTGGATTGCAAAATGCTTTTGAGGCGTTCGACGGTCTCATCGACGGAATGAAGGCTCGGTTCGTCGACAATACCCTTGGTCGTAGTATTTGCGGGGGTCAGAGTCATCGTCAATACTCCTTTTCGCACATTCGCCGACACTACCGGCCACGCCGCCCAATTTGCCCTTCGACTGCCAATTGTTCAAGTCGCCCCGATCGTTAGGCGTGCGGCAGCAGGTGAAGATGGACGCTAATCGTCAGGTGATTGGCTACGATGGCGTTGAAGTCCATGGGGCCGGGATAATCCTCAGCATTGGCCGCATGGGGCGGTTCCGGAAGCGAGGGAGCATCGAGCATTTTCCCCATGCACTCCGCGCCGTGATAAGCCTCGTTCGCATCGGGAAACTTGCAGTTCTTGTCTTCCACCACCGGCGGCCAGTAGGTGGCGACGACGGCCCTGACCAGTTGAGGGAAATCCTCACGGAACAAGCTGGTTGAACCCAACATGATCTCGCCGCCGCCTTTCTTGGCTTCGCTGGGAGAATCGAACACAAAAGTGGCTTGCTTCATGACGCGATGCACGACGGCTTCGCCATAGACAGGCCCGGCGTACGCTTCATTGGGAGTGATTTCCACGTTACGATCCACGCGGGTCAGAACCAGATTACCCGTGGCTTGCAATTTTCCGTCGCTTCTCTGAGTAACGCCCTTGGCGTGGAAGCACACCAGCGTGTGGTTGGAGAGGTTCTCCAGCCACTGGCTGCGGAGCTTGCCATCTTCTCCAATAGCCGGCATTTCGGAAGTTGAGGGGTAGATCGTGATGTCCACACTCGATTTCGAGGGATCAGTCTGATCGAGCCGCATGCGTCCATTGACGCGGCCAAATCCCAGGGTTACATCCATCTTGGTTTTTCCAAAGTCTGTGGTGGCGTCGGTAATCAATTGCGCGTCGGAATGCCCGTTATCGACTTGCCACGATGTGGTGGAGGGCGCCGGCGAGTGAGGGCCGGGTGCTGCAAGCATTGCTCCTGCTGCCAACAAAACTGCATATTTCAACATGGAATTCCTCCTTGCGCTGCTCTTCCCCGCGCACGATAGACAGAACCCAACCGCTACATTGAGGATGCTTGAAAATCAGAAGTGGATTCAAGGCAATTCTAAGGTCAACCATAATGGGCAGAGAAGGGACGTTAAGCCCGCGCCTTGTCGATCATCTGCTCCCAAACCCCCTTGGACTTCAAAATCAGTTCAATCGCTTCACGAACTGCGCCGCGTCCCGCTACCGACTGGGTTGTGTAATGGGCCACCTGTTTGACTTCAGGCACGGCGTCGCCAACGGCCACGGCGAGTCCGGCGCGGCGCAGCAAGGGAATATCGGGAAGATCGTCTCCGATAAATGCGACTACTTCGTCGCTGACCTTTGCCTTGCGCAATATTTCCTCATAAGCCGGCATCTTCAGC
>DATLKM010000302.1:0-10430 GCA_035538435.1 Binatia bacterium | reverse complement strand
TCTGACGTCAATGACGCAAGGCCGCGGCTCGTTCAACATGGAAATGCACCACTACGACGCCGTGCCGGGAGCTTTGCAGGAGAAGATTATCGAGAAGGCCAAGGCGGAGCGCGGCGAGGTGAAGGAAGAGGAAGAGTAGGGTGTACGAGCGGGAAGGTCAGCCACTGCCCGCAGACCGGCTGCGACTAAACCTTCAGCCCTTGCGCCTTCGCTAGCTTCTCCTGCCGCTCGTCGAACGTCCAGAAGCGCTCGGCGCCAAGTTCGAGCGCGCACGCAACATGCAGGCTATCGAGGGTGCGCATAGCCAACTTCGAGCCATGTCTCCGCGCAAGATCGCCACAAAGTTCGAATGCCTTCTCCGGGACGGCCCATTGACGAAAACCGCCTGCGGCTATGTCGGACAGGAATTGAGCGTCAAATCGCCGCGCGTCCGCCGAGGTCAAAGTTCCGCGAAACTCATGTTGCGACAAAGCATGTGCCCATTCGGCCCGGTGAAACGGGGTCAGCATGAGCGGCGGGGCCCCTTGCAGGCGACGGCGGGCCGCGGCGGAATGAAGGTCGGTCAAGTACAAAGAAACTACGAAGCTCGAATCGGCGTAGACGCTCAATACCGCCCTCGATCCTCAAGAACGAGATTGGGAAGAATCCGGTCGCCCAAGATTTCCCTCGCGCGGGCTTCGAAATCTGGCCATTGGGGCATTGCCGGTTCTTCCTTTTCCGGAATGATGTGCGCTATCACGTGATCGCGCTCGCGCAGTTCGACGGTCTTTCCCGCCCGCAGCCAAGCCTTCAGCTTTCTGGTATCGCGGAGTTGGCGCATGTTCACGGAAGGCACAATGCTTTGATTGTGACACATGAGGTGTCACATGTCAACCGTTGCGGAAGGAGGAACACGGATGCGCGCGCTGATGGTCTATTGCGGTTTACCCGCACATCTCCACGTCTGTGCTTGCGAAATCGATTCCCTTTGCCAGCAAGCGCTCGCCGGTGGACTTCGCCAGGGCGTAGGAAAAGCAATCGCCGAAGTTCAGCCCCGCCGGATGGCGGCCTTTCCCGTATTTCCTCCACGCGGAGCGCGCAAGTTCCAGTTGCTCGGCATCGAACGGAACGACCTGCAAGCCGGCCCGGACGGCGAAGAGATCGAACTCCCGGCCAGCCGCCACTCCCTGACGGGCCTCGACTACCATTCCGGTTTCGAGCATGGTCGCCGCGGAGACGAATCGGCGAGCGTCGGAGACAATGGCGTGCAGGAATTTTTGCCGCTCCGGTTCGCGGAATAAAATCGCTGCCAAGGCTGATGTGTCGATGACCATCGGCGCTAGTGTGGAAAACCATCTTCGTCGTAGCCGATGATCTCCTCCGGAGTGCGGGAGTCGAGCAGGGGCATCTGGTCCACGCGCTGCAAAATCTCTTCGAGTTGCCCTATCAGATTTGGTCCGCGCTGGTTGCGGTTCAGTCGATCCAGCCGTTCAGCGAGGGAGTTCTGAATGGCAGCCGTGATCGATTCGCCGGTTTTTGCGGCAATGGTGCGAGCCAGCCGTTCCGTCTGCAAGCTCTTGATGCTCAGCGCCATAGATACGTGATTATACCATTATAGATAAAAATATATACAGCTATAAAACACATGCTCTCATAGAGAACTTGGGATGCGGGGGGCCAAATTGCCGGTGAAGGAAGGCCGCCGCTTGAACCGCGCGGCGGTTGGAATTCTTCCGCTGGGCTAGGCTTCCGGTAACTTCGCGCCGTGCTGAAACTGATACTGCAAGATCTTGGCCGCCAATGCAGGAGGCATTTTTTCGCCGTTGGATTTTACGGTGCGCACGACTTCGCCGCGACAGACGACTTCGGTCGGGGAAAGGCCTGCGATCTCCGCGGGCAGTACCAGGCTGATTTCTAGAATCACGTTGGGCTGCAACGGGTCTTCCGCCTGAAACAGCATGCCGGAGCGGCTGATGTTCCTGGTCACGCCGTCATGCCAGTCGGCTTCATCCACGCGGCGATACTTCAAGGGCAGATGCAGTTGGAAACGCTGCGCGCGGGTGAGCGGCAGCTTGGTTTGCGGGCCGGTTTCGCGAGGCGGCGCCGCTTCGGCTTCCTGCACTACCGGCATGGTGTCGAGCACTTCGCGCACGCGTCTTTTGAGTTCATGGAGAGTAAAAGGCTTCGAGAGCAGGCGCACGCCCTGCTCGAGGGTGCCGTCGCGGCCGATGACGTTTTCGGTATAGCCCGACATGTAAAGAACTTTAATGTTGGGACGAATTTCGAAGATGCGCTGGGCCAGTTCGCGGCCGTTCATGCCGGGCATGATGACGTCGGTGAGCAGCAGATGGATGATGCCTTCGTGGGCCACCGCAATCTGCATGGCGACCGCGCCATCGGCCGCTTCAATGACGCGATAACCCTGCTTCTCCAGGAATTGCCGCGCTAGATAGCGGAGATTGGTTTCGTCTTCGACCAGCAGGATGGTCTCGGTGCCGGGTTCGATTTCCGCAGCGGAAGCGGGCAGGGCAACCTGGGCGACCGGTTCCACGAGTTCGGCGACGCGCGGGAAATAGATTTTGAAAGTTGTTCCCTTGCCCGGCTCGCTGTAAACCCAGATGTAGCCGCCGCTCTGCTTCACGATTCCGTAAACGGTGGAAAGTCCGAGGCCGGTGCCTTTGGGGCCCTTGGTGGTGAAAAAGGGCTCGAAGATGTGCGACTGGGTTTCGGAATCCATGCCCGCGCCGGTGTCGCTGATGGCGAGCATGACGTAGTTGCCGGCGGGAAGCGGGGCGTGAAAGCGGGCATATTCCTCGTCGAGCGTGACGTTGGCGGTTTCGATGGTGAGTTTACCGCCGGAGGGCATGGCGTCGCGGGCGTTGACGGCGAGATTCATGATGACCTGCTCGATCTGGCCGGCATCGGCGCGGACGGAACCAATGCTGGGGGCGGGAACCATCACGAGGTCGATATCTTCGCCGATCATGCGGGTGAGCATTTTCAGGTTCTCGCCGACGACCGTGTTCAGATCGAGAATTTTAGGGGCCAGCATTTGCTTGCGGCTGAAGGCGAGCAATTGCCGGGTGAGGGAGGTAGCGCGTCCGGCCGCACTGCCAATTTCCTGCGCCGGCCCGCGCAGGGCGGGATCGGGGCCGAGGCGGTCGAGCAGAAATTCCGAATAGCCGGAAATTACCATGAGCAGATTGTTGAAGTCGTGAGCGATGCCGCCGGCGAGGCGGCCGACGGCTTCCATTTTTTGCGACTGCCGCAGTTGCTGCTCGAGAGCGCGGCGCTCGGTCACGTCTTCAGCGAAAAGCTCGAAGGTCTTGGTTTTCGGGCCATTCAAAACCGCGCGTCCGGAGACGCGAACGATGGCGGGAGGGCCGTCTTTTCTCTTCCATTCGGCCATCAATCCATTGAAGGGGGTGGCGGAGCGCAGCAGGTCGGCAAGTTCGAACCAATGCTGGGCATCGGAATAAAGCTCGCCGAGATGGCGGCCAGCCAACTGTTTCACGGAGGAATAACCAAGCATGCTGAGCAGGGCGGGATTGGCGTCGAGCAGTTGGCCGAAGGAATTGCAGCGGCAAATGCCGTAAGGCGCGTTGGTGACCAGAGAGCGGAAATTGATTTCGGAGCGGCGCAGGCTCTCCTGAGCGTTACGCAGGGCAGCGTTGAACCAGCAGATCAGGGCGGCGAGAATCACGAACAGAGCCAGGCGGATCAGCGTGGAGCGGAATTGTTCGGGTGTGTGCTCGCCGGAAAAAGAAAAGTATGCCGAGACCGTGACCGCGAACGATGTGGCGACAAGGCCGGGCTTCCAGCCGCCGTACCAGGCGCTCACCATGACGGCTACGGCAAAAACAGCGAGGCGGCTTTCGGTAATGTTGGGCAGCAGCACCGCCGGAATCAGAGCCAGCGTGGTGCTGAGGATGGCGACACCGTAGCGCAAAATAGGCGCACGGGCAGGCGCGATGCGGAGTAGGGGGAGGGTTACTCGCATATGTTAAGAGCATCCTAATGCCAATTTCTTGAGCAAACGAGATTACGGGAGTTCATTCTGAATTTGAGGAATGACAGGTTAGATGCGAGTTCTTACTGACCCAGTGGGCAATATGTGCGATGAACCATTGGACATGGGCCGGAGGCGGGCGTTTGGGCATTTTGCAAGCCGCTCTTGCCAAGCGGCCCGGGAAACCAGCACACTATCGGCGCATGAATATCGGATTTTTTGGCGGGACGTTCGATCCCATTCACCGCGGACATCTGGCGCTGGCGCGGGCGGCGCGGGAACAGTGCAAACTGTCGAAGATTCTGTTTGTGCCGGCCAATGTTCCGCCGCACAAGCAGCGGGAACCGCTGCCGGCCTTCGCTCACCGCTACGCCATGGTGGCGCTGGCGACAGCCGAGGACAAAGATTTTTCGCCCTCGCTACTGGAAGCGCCGATCGAGACGGACTCCGCGGTGCGCAAAGGAAAGGGCGCGGGCGAAAAACCGAATTACACAATCGATACGATCCGGCGGCTGAAGCAGTCTTTCAAAAAGGCGGACAAATTGTTTGTGCTGATCGGCATCGATGCTTTTGAGGAGATCGCGAAGTGGCACGATGCGGAGGGGCTATTTCGCGAGTGCGAGTTCGTTGTGGCCAGCCGGCCCGGGTACTCGCTGGCCGATGTAGCCAACGCGCTGCCGGAAAAATTGCGGCCCCGGCAGGAAGTGACCAAGCCGTTTCACAGGCAGGCCGCCCAGGGCGATCTGGTCCTGAAGGGTGTGACCATTCATCTTGTGGCTGATATTTATCAGCCAGTCTCTTCGACGGCGATTCGGACGGCGGCGGCGGCGGGCAAGCCGATTGGAAAGTTTGTGGATGCGCGAGTGGCGGAGTACATAAAGAAGACCGGGCTGTATCGGAAGAAGGCGGAGTGGAGCGCTCGATGAGTGCGGTGACGGCCGTGGGGGTTCACGACGAAACGAGCCGTGGCTGCGTGGTGGAAAACCACCTGAGCGACGTCGTTTACAATGAATTGCGCTCAGTCCTGAGCGGTCGAATCAGCGCTCCGCATGAAAAAAACCGAATTGAAGCGACAAGTAACGGCGGCCATCCAGGCCTGCCTCGACAAAAAAGCCGAAGAACTTTCCGTACTGGAAATGGAAAAAGGATCGGGAGTTTTTACCGATTACTTTGTTTTGTGCAACGGCACCAATCCGCGACAGGTGCAGGCCATCGCCGATGAAGTCGAGTTGCGGTTGAAGGCCGCCGGAGTGCGGCCGACACAGGTAGAAGGCTACCGCCAGGCGGAGTGGATATTGATCGATTACGTGGATTTTGTGGTCCACGTGTTCTCGGAGAAGGCGCGGCAGTTTTATGATCTGGAGCGGCTGTGGAAAACGTCGCGCCGGCTGGAGCCATCCGATTTGAAGGCGAAAACGCGGGCCAAAGCGGCGCCGCGCAAAGCTGCTGCTCCCCGCAAGGCTGCGACTGCCGGTAAGAAGCGCAGGTAGTCCAGAGTTTTGTCCCGGAGCAGGCAAGCCACAAGCGGGCCAGGGCCGGTTCAACTAACGAGTGAGAATCAAAGTCGCATGGATCGGGAAGACGAAGCAGGGGGCGATTGAGAGTCTGACCGAGGAATATCTGAGTCGGATCGCGCATTATGCTGCGATTGTGGGAGTTTCCGTCCGCGACGAAAATGCGCTGCTGGAGCTTTGCGGGCGCGGTTCCGGCAAGAAACAGGCGAAAGAAAAGTCGACTCTGGTGCTGCTCGACTCGCGCGGCAGGCAGATGTCTTCCGAAGAGTTCGCGCGGTTTCTGGGCGACTACAGGGACCGCAACCCTTTGCCGCTGGTCTTTGCCATCGGCGGGGCGGATGGGTTTAGCGATAAAACCCGCGGCGCTGCGCAGCACACGATTTCATTTGGCAAGATGACGCTGGCCCACGAGTTGGCTCGCGTGGTTCTACTGGAGCAACTCTATCGCGCGTTCACTATTCTTAAGGGGCACCCTTATCACTCTGGGCACTAAAGCCGGGCCATCTCAGGATGAGATTTTTGTGCACTTTTGTGTTTGAGATCGCCGCAGTGAGCGCCTAGAGTGTTACGGGACTGTGAATGGAAACGCAATCATAATTTGGAGAATTACCTGTGAAGGATGTTTTCGAAGTTCTGCGGGCAAAAGAGCAGGAAATGTTGAAGCTAAAGCGGCAGATCGAGGCCCTGCGCGTGGCCGCGCCGCTACTCAGCGGTGAAGAAGACGACGACACGATGCTGCCCAAGCCGGTGGCGGCTTCCAGAGAAAAAACGGGCTGAAGCGCGGCGCTCGCGTTATTGCGTAACGGTGGCCTGATAACTTACCGTTTGCCAGCGTCCGCTGCGGCGCACCCACACGCGCGTGTAACGGTAGAGACCGCTGAAATCCTCGCCGAGCTGGTGGCCTTTGACATCGGCGCGCGCCGTAACCACGGCCATGTCTCCATAAACCCGCACCACCATGTCGGTGACGTTCATGGCTTCGTAGCGGAGCTGGCCGCTGCGCCGGGCCGAAATCGCCTCCTGCTTGCCAGTGACCTGGCCGAGCGGCGTGATGGCCACGTAGTCTTCGGCCAGGGTGCGGACGGAAAAGTCAGCGTCGCGATGCAGGCTGGCCTCTTTGGCCTGGCGCTCCATGTCGACGATCTGGCGAATGACTTCCTGTTCGCCGGTATCGAAGTTGGGACGGGGATGTACGGCAACGTGCTGTGCGGAAAAGGCAGGCAGGGCCGCCAGCACACAGAACAGCAACAGAAGACACTTGTTGAGCACGTCGAGACCTCCGCAGTCTGCGCGGGAGACAGAGATCTGCTTGATTATGCTGTACGAGCGGTTGGATGCGCCAGTTCCGGGAAAAAATATGTCTTAGCCCCATAATGCTGTCACTCCCTAACGGCAACGTGAAAATGTCACTCCATGAGAGGAAGGACATTTTTACGTTGACACAACAATGGACGCTCCCTTCCAAATTCGCCGCTACCTCGTCACAACCGTGCAACCTTCACAGGAATCCATCATCGAATGCACCATCGGTCGTGAGCAGCGGCTCTTTCGCCGGCCAATTTTTATTTGGGCAGAAAACAACAAACCAGCGAAATTCGCTGAAAAAAAATGTGGGCCTAAGGCCCGGAATTGACACCCGACATTGCTCGCCGTCGTCGAGCTCTATCTGAAAAAGAATGCGTAAAATCAAAGGAGAGCAAAAATGAAATCGACGTCCACCAAACCCGGCATCGTCTTCTGTCATGGCCTTTGGGCAGACGGCTCGTGCTTCACCAAGTTAATCGTCCCCCTGCAAGCCGAGGGCTACGAATGCATCACCGCGCAGTATGGCCTCAATTCAACGGCCGAGGATGTCGAAGTGACGAAAGCGGCGATCGGCCGCGTCAACGGCCCGGTTATCCTCGTCGGCCACTCCTATGGCGGAACTGTCATCACCGGAGCCGGTACCGACGACCGCGTTGCCGGCCTGGTTTATATCTGCGCCCTGGCTCCCGACACCAACGAATCGTCGCAAACCCAGCAGTCCAATTTCCCCGCGACAGATGTCTTTTCTCAAATTGAAGTCGTGGATGGCCGTATCTGGCTGCGCCGGGAAGGCACAAAGTTTTTCTGCGGAGACCTTCCCGAGCAGGAACAGCAACTGGTTTGGGCGACGCAGGGTGTTCCGAAACCGGACCTCTTCGCGGCTAAAGCCGGGGGAACCGCCTGGAAGTCCAAGCCCAGTTGGTACATTGTCGGCAAAAACGACCACACCGTTCATCCCGACCTGGAGCGCGCTATGGCCAAGCGCATGGGCGCAACTACCTACGAGCTCGACAGCAGTCATGTGCCGATGCTCTCCCAGCCGGATCGCGTCCTCGACGTAATCCGCGCCGCCGCAAAAGCGGTTCAGCAGGCCGTCACCGCGGCATAATTCCTCAGGATTCGGCGCAGCGTGGCAGGCCAGGTGGCCGTTCGGTTGGGTCGCGATGGATTTCTCATCCGGGCCCAACCGAACCGCAAAGAATTCAGCTTCCGCTGCGCCGCCTCTAGGTCTGCGGCTTGCTTTCCACCAGCGTCGCCGGAACCACAGCCGGTGAACTTCCCGTATTGGCCAGCGGCGTGACCGCCGGAACCGGCCCGGTGCGCGCGAATCCGCGCTCATCCCACTTGCCAAAGATCATTTTTCCCGCCGTCGTTTGCAGCACCGACGTCACGGAAACGTCGATCGTCTTGCCGATCATCTTCCGCGCGTTATCCACCACCACCATCGTCCCGTCATCCAGATACGCCACGCCCTGGTTGTATTCTTTGCCTTCCTTCAGAATGAACACCTTCATAATCTCGCCCGGCAGCACGATCGGCTTCAGCGAATTGGCCAGTTCGTTGATGTTCAGCACTTCCACGCCCTGCAACTGCGCCACCTTATTCAGGTTGAAGTCATTGGTGATGATCTTGCCCTCATACAGTTTCGCCAGCTCAATCAGTTTCAGATCGACCTCGCGTACCGCGGGAAAATCATCCTCCACAATCTGAATTTGCAGCGTCGCCATTTTTTGCAGCCGTTGCAGCACGTCCAACCCGCGCCGCCCCCGGTTTCGCTTCAGCGAATCGGCCGAGTCGGCCACCAGTTGCAGCTCGCGCAACACAAACTGCGGTGCAACGATAATGCCGTCCAGAAAACCTGTCTCCGCGATGTCGGCAATGCGGCCGTCGATAATCACGCTGGTATCCAGAATCTTGTAGCTCTTCTTGCCCTGTTTTTCACCGCCAAAGATTCCGCCCAGCGCCGCCAGGTTCAGCAAATCGCCCTTGTTCGCCCCCACGATCAGGCCCACATAAGCCATCAGCAACATGACCAGAATTTGCAGAAAGCTCTGCGTGCTTCCCGCAGGCACACTGCTGCGGATCACCAGAGCGAACAGATAGGCCCCGCCGATTCCCAGAATGCTGCCGATGGCCGCGCCGATCAGCCGCTTCAGGCTGACCCCGCGCAGCTTCCACTCAAACAGGACGATAGCCGCGCCCACCAGCGCGCCAATGCCGGCGTCCACATTCCGTGGCAGGTTGAAAGGAACGATCAGGTAACAGGTAACGGCAACTACGATGACGAAAAAAAGACGTACCAGAAACAGATCCACAGTATGAACCTCCCCCGGCGGTCATCTGACCCGCGCCGATGCAGCCGGTGCCGTTTCCTCGCCGCCCCCGCGCGGGACCCGGCTTTCTATCTACCCAGGGCGCGAATGAGGGAATGAATATGCGCCCCGTTCCGGCCCCTGGGGGAGCAGGCCGGAAGACATCCTGCTAATCCTACGGCAGAAGTATATACCCGCCAGTAACTATCAGGAAACCTATGGCGGCCGCCCCAAGCCATGCAGCGACAGCCGCCCCAAGCCATGTAGCGACCCCCGCCTCAAGCTATGTAGCAACAGCCGCCTCGGCTGTCCCAGCGAGCGAAGCGAGCGCTATCTCCGCCTCAACTCGAGCGCCAACACCTAAGCCAAAGCGGTCCCAGTCGCCAGGCGGCGACAGAATGCGGCCCACAAGCGCAACCGCTGGGAAGAGAGCAAACATCTCAGCAAGCCCCGAATGGGAAGAAAGAAAAACACTCTCTCATTCAGGGGCGGAGAGGATAACAGACCAAACCGCCAAGCGCCCTCGTGCGCCATACCCTTCACACGGGCCTAAAACCCTCTACTCTCCCAGAACCAAGAAAATCACTTCTGCCTTCCCGCCCGCTCCGCCACAATCACAAGAAGCGTCACGCTCGTCGCCGCGCCTGCTCGTCGATCTTCAAGGCTGCGGGAAAAATGTTCTGCGGGAAACCGTCGGCGGAAACACTCCGCACGCCAGATCGCGGAATTAAGCAATTCATTTCGGGGGTGTCTATGTCCGGGCAAGTCATTCTGTACTTCGACGATCAAGCCGACGCGTTGCGCTTCGCCCTCGCCGCAGGATCGGTCATGGCCGGAGACGGCGCACGCATGTCCCAGGACTTGATCCAGGAAACCACCCGCGTCAGCCGCATCCGCCTCGACGCTGCCAATGCCGGCAAAATCAGAAAGCCCCCCGAACACGCCGCTTAACACCGTCGGGGAAGACCGCCCGTAAGAGCGCCGCGTAAGGTCGAAGCCCAAGCCTGCCGCCGGCTGCGTCTCTCAAGCAAGAGCGATTCAGCCCGATCCGGATCTTGAGTCGGACCCGCCTCCCATTCACGCCAGCCCGCTCTGATACCCTGAACATCATCCTGAAAGCTGAAAGCCGAAAGCTAGAACTTCGAACCTAGGGAGCCAGAAGCTGTCCTCCTACCAGACCGCCGTCGAACGCATGTTCGCGCTGGGCCACGAACTGGCCCAGACGCCCGCGCACAAGTTCGACCTCGCCCACATGCGCGCGCTCCTCGAAGCCCTCGGCCATCCCGAGCGCCGCTTTCCCAGCGTGCTCGT
>DATLKM010000301.1:0-2245 GCA_035538435.1 Binatia bacterium | reverse complement strand
CGCGCTTGAGGGATACGACTGCAATTGCGTGGAAGTGCTGCCGGGAAACGGGGACGGAACCTTGGGGTCGCCGCTTACCACTCCTCTTCCGTATGGGCTGGGCGGCTACGCGGTCGCCGTGGCCGACTTCAACGCCGACGGCAAGCTTGACGCGGCCGTAACGGGCGAGGCTTACCCGAACTATATGGTGGCTGTCCTCCTCGGGAACGGTAACGGCACTTTTGCGGCGGACGGCTACTACAACGTCTCTGCCGCTCCCCTATCACTGGCCTCTGGCTCATTCACCAGCGACGGGAAGACGATTGACCTTGTGGTAGCCAACTTTGAGGGGAACAGCCTGTCAGTTCTACTTGGGAACGGCGACGGCACTTTCCAGGCGCCAGTTTCCTACACCACGTCTTCTCCGACCTGGGTGACCGTGGCGAACTTGGACGGCGATGGCAAGGCTGACCTGGCGGCAGCAAATTTCGGCACGGGAGGAACGCCCGGCGTTACCGTTTTCAGGGGCCGCGGCGACGGCACGTTCGGCGGGTCACGGTTCTATCCCGCCGGCAAAGTGATCAATTACGTGGGCGCTGGCGATCTCAACGGTGATCGCAAAATAGACCTCGCAGTTCCCGACTCCCTGGGAGACTCTGTGGTCTCTTTGCTCAACACTGGCGTTGTCAGCTTCTCGCCCACCACGCCGTTGAACTTCAAGCAGCAGACCGTCGGCACCACCAGCCCGCCGCAAACCATCAGGCTCACCAACACAGGCACGACGGCGCTGAAGATCTCATCCCTGAAAGCCAGCGCCGCGTTCGGCGTCACCTCAACGTGTGGGTCAAGCGTCGCCGCTGGAGCAAACTGTAGCATCAGCGTTACCTTTTCCCCCACCAAAAAAGGAGCGCAACGGGGCACGATTACCATCATCGACAGCGCGTCGTCGAAGCCGCAAGTGATTGAGGCCGTGGGAACCGGCAGCTGACACAGATGCTAACCGGATCAAACCCGCGCTGCGCCGTTCGTTACGCGAGTACACACCTATCGACAGGCCACCCGGAACCCGTAATCCGCATAGCGAAATTCGGGAGGAATACTTGACCGCGCCGAGCAGCGCGAGACTTTTACGTGGTGCCGCCACGATCCTCCGCGCGAAGCCTTGCGCTGAGTTTGCGCCGGCCCCTGCGGATTGCGGCCGGGCGACGCCGCATAAAAATTCGGATCGTACCAGTCGGCGCACCACTCGTGCAGGTTGTCGCACATGTTGTACAGGCCGAAATCGTTCGGCGCATAAAGGGCCACAATTTCCGGCCCGTTCTGCCAGCGGCTGGCGTAGTTGGGCAGCGACTGCGGCGGATCGTCGCCCCAGGGAAAATCCTTTTGCTCGCGATCGCCGCGCGCGCCGCGTTCCCATTCGGCTTCGGTCGGCAGGCGATAAGCGCGGCCGGTTTTTTCGGCCAGCCAGCGGCAATAATTGTCGGCGTCGAACCACGAAACCCCTGCCACTGGTTGCCGCGGATGATCGAAATTGGCATCCTGACGGAACGGCGGCAGGCCCGACGACGCGTCACGGCAGAACAAATCATATTCGGCGTTCGTCACCTGGGTCGATGCGAGATAAAAGCCGTCAACCCAAACCCGGTGCACCGGCCCCTCGCACTCCTGGCCCGTCGCCGATCCCATGAGAAACCAGCCCGCGGGAATTGTGACCAGAGCGGGTTCGATAAATGAAACTTCGATTTTTGCCTGAGTCGCCATGAACCTGGAATTGCCGCCGTCGCTGAGATAAAGTGTACCGCGTGTCGAAATCGCTTGTTCAGGAATTCCAATGAGCTGACAACGGCTTGAGTTCACGGCGAAGATTCAAGGCAAAGAGGCAGGCGTGGTTGCCGCAATCGAGCCGCCGGTGGATGTAGTCGAGTTCTTCGGCACGCGGGCCCGGGTGCCGGTCAAGGGAACGATCAACGGCTTTCCCTTTCGCTCTTCGCTCATGCCGATGGGCGGATGCCACATGATGCCGGTGAACAGGAAACTACTCACCGGCGCGGGCGCTCGACCCGGGGACGTGGTTAAAGTGGTCATGGAGCGCGACGAAGCTGAGCGCACGGTCGATCCGCCTCCGCCTCTGAAAAAAGAGTTGGCCAGGAATAAAACTGCCCGCGCCCACTGGGACAAACTCTCCTTCACTCACAGGAAAGAAATGGCGCTGGCGATCGCGGGAGCCAAGCAGGAAGAGACGCGAATGCGCCGCCTGGAAAAAATC
>DATLKM010000300.1:0-24253 GCA_035538435.1 Binatia bacterium | reverse complement strand
GAGGTGGCCTTCGGCGAATTGAACGTCGACTGCGGGGCCTGCGATTTGGATTACGTGTCCGGTGTTTTCCATATTAGCTTCGGGCTGCGAGCTTCGAGCGGCGAGCGACCAAAACCCCAGGCCCGCGCTGAGCGTCCAGCTCTTGTCCTCTCACGTCAAATTCTGGTTTCACTGCTTGCTCGAAGCTCGTAGCTCGAAGCCCGCAGCCTCTACATTGCGGCTGCGCCGCTGACGATCTCGATGATCTCTTTCGTGATCTTTGCCTGGCGGGCGCGATTCATGACCAGGGTCAGGGAATCGATCATGTCAGTGGCGTTGTTGGTGGCCGAATCCATGGCGGTCATGCGCGCGGCATGCTCGGCCGCCACCGATTCCAGCAGCGCCCGAAAAATCTGCACTGAAACATATTTCGGCAACAGCGACCGGAACAATTCTTCCGGAGACTGCTCATAAATGTAGTCGACCGGGGCCGTGGCGAATTTTTCCGCAACCTCGTCGGCAGGAGATTTCCGCAGGCCTACGCCTTCGCTGATGGCGGCCTGTTTGGCGCGGGCACGTTCTTCTTGGGGAAGTTCTTCCGCCTGCCGGACGGCTTGCTCACCGATGGTTTCGATGGGCAGAATCTGCTCGACGATGAGGCGCTGGGCGATCACGGATTTGAACTCGTTGAAGACGACATAGACGGAATCGACTTCTTCGCGCGTGTAGCGTTCGATAACGCTTTCGGCAAGAGCGCCGGCCTGAGCGAATGCGACTTTGCCCAGAATTCCCACGTGCTCGCCGATCATCTCGATGGGACCGGCGCGCTCACCGCGCGGCCCAATTTCGAAGTTGTCGAGATCGGCGAGGCTGTGGGTCTGGATTTTGGCGGCCGGGTAGCGGCGGCGGAGGAAGTCGCGGCCCTTGCGGCCGACAGCTTCGATGTCGATGTTCTTGCCCGATTTTGATTCGATGAAACGGAGCGCGGCCTTGTTAATGTTGGCATTGAAGCCGCCGGCAAGGCCTTTGTCGCCGCTGACGACGATCAGCAGAATGTTGTTTTCCGGGCGTTGCGCGAGCAAAGGGTGCTTGGGCTGGCCGGTTTCGGGATCGTAGATTTCGGCGCGGGTGACCAGCGATTTGAGGACATTCGTCAACATCTGCGCGTAGGGGCGGGCAGCCATGGCGCGCTCCTGGGCGCGGCGCAGTTTGGCCGCCGAGACCACTTTCATGGCCTTGGTGATCTGCCGCGTGTTGATCACGCTGCGGATGCGGCGGCGGATGTCGAGAATGTTAGGCATTGGTCATTGGTCGTCAGTCGTTGGCCGTTGGTCGTCGGTCGTTGGCAAAATCAAAAGCTCCGTGAAAAACTCTGAGTTACCCCTTACTTTGCCACCGCCTCCCTGCTGCTTACAAACTGCTGCTTCGCCTGCTTGATCAGTTCCTGCATTTGTGATTTCAACTGATCGTCGAGAACCTTTTTCTGCATGATCGTTTTCAGGATTTCGGGATTGGTTGCGTCCACATATTCGTAAAGCAGCTTCTCGAAATCGCGCACCTGATTGACCGGCATGTCGTCGAGGAAGCCGCTGGTGCCGGCGAGGATGATCAGAATCTGCTTGGAGAATGGAAGCGGGGAGAATTGGCCCTGCTTCAGAATTTCGACCAGGCGCTGGCCGCGATTCAACTGGGCTTGCGTGGCTTTGTCGAGATCGCTGCCGAACTGGGCGAAAGCGGCCAGTTCGCGGTATTGGGCGAGTTCAAGTTTCAAGCTGCCTGCGACCTGGCGCATGGCTTTGATCTGGGCGCTGCCGCCGACGCGGCTGACGGAGAGCCCCACGTTGACGGCGGGGCGCACGCCCTGATTGAACAGATCGGTTTCAAGATAAATCTGGCCGTCGGTGATGGAAATCACGTTGGTCGGAATGTAGGCGGAAACGTCACCCGCCTGCGTTTCAATGATGGGCAACGCGGTCAACGATCCGCCGCCGTTTTTGTCGCTCAACTTGGCGGAGCGCTCAAGCAAGCGGGAGTGAAGATAGAAAACGTCTCCGGGATAAGCTTCGCGGCCGGGCGGACGGCGGAGGAGTAGAGAAATTTCGCGATACGATGCGGCGTGCTTGGAAAGATCGTCGTAAATGACGAGCGCATGGCGTTTGGAGTCGCGGAAGTATTCGCCGATGGCCGTCGCGGCGTAGGGCGAGATGTACTGCATGGGCGCGGGTTCGGAGGCCGAAGCGGCGACGACAATGGTGTACTCCATTGCGCCATAGTCTTCGAGAATCTTGACGACCTGCGCGATGGAGGAACGCTTTTGCCCGATCGCGTTGTAAATGCAGATGAGGTCGTTGCCCTTCGAGTTGATGATGGTATCGAGAGCGACGGCGGTCTTACCGGTCTGGCGGTCGCCGATGATGAGTTCGCGCTGGCCGCGGCCGATGGGGATCATGCTGTCGATGGCCTTGAGGCCGGTGGCCATGGGTTCACGGACGGGCTGGCGGTCGATGACGCCGGGAGCGATGCGCTCAAGCTCGATGTATTTGTCGCTGGGGATGGGACCCTTGTCGTCGATGGGCTGGCCGAGGGAGTTGACGACACGGCCGATCATGGCTTCGCCGACGGGCACGCTCATGATGCGGCCGGTGCGCTTGACTTCATCGCCTTCTTTGATCTCGGTGTATTCACCGAGCAGGACAACGCCAACCTGGTCTTCTTCCAGGTTCATGGCGATTCCGGCGACGTTGTGAGGGAAGGTGAGGAGTTCACCGGCCATGACTTTATCGAGCCCGTAAACGCGGGCGATGCCATCGCCGAGGGTGATGACGGTGCCGGTTTCGTCCACGGAGATCTTGGATTCGTAGTTTTCGATCTGCTCGCGGATGAGTTTGGTAATTTCGTCTGCCTTGATTTGGGCCATAGTAAACCAGGTTTGAGCTACGAGCTATGAGCTGCGAGCGAACAAAAGCACCGCATTGCGCGCAGTCAGATTGCCCGGGGCTCGCAGCTCGCAGCTCATGGCTACGAGCTTATTGCCTCCTTGATCTTCTCCAACTGTCCTTTTACCGAACCGTCGTAAATGGTGCTGCCGATGCGGACCACGGCGCCGCCCAGGAGAGTAACATCCTGATCGTAGGTGGCGCGCACTTTCTTGCCGGTTAGTTTGGCGACCTGCGCTTCGAACTGAGTTTTTTCGGCATCGCCGAGGGCGCGCGCGCTGGTAATTTCCGCGTCGGCGAAACCGAGGCGCGCGTCAAGTTCCTTTGCCAATTGCGTGATGATCGAATCGAGGAAACGGATCCTGCGATGGTCGATCAGAACGGCGATCAGGTTCCGGACGGGCGTGGAAATTCCGTCGCGCTCGGCAATGACTTTCAGTACGGCGCGTTTTTGTTCGGCTGCGACGGCGGGATTCTCCCAGACGCGGCGCAGGGCCAGGCTTTCATCGAACAAGGCTGCGATCATGCGCAATTCGCCGACGCAGCGGTCAGCATCGAGACGCCCGTCGAGCACGACGTCGGCGAAGGCGCGCGCGTAGGTGGAAGCGACCGAGGCCATTGGTTAGTTGCCGTCCTTTCGGCCATCGTTCTTATCGCGATCGTAGGAAGCGCCTTGCGAGGCCGGCAGTCCCACGGCGAAAGTACGGACGAGGGCCTGGTCTGTGGCGGCATCCACACGAATCTGTTTTTGTGCGAGCGACACGGCCAGATCGGCGGCGTAGGAAGTGAGATCGCGGCGGGCGGCTTTGGCGGCGGCGGCAATTTCCAGTTGCGCGGACTCGACGATCTTGCGGGCTTCTTCCCCGGCGGAGGCCTGGATTCGCGCCTCTTCGGCGGCGGCTTCGCTTTCGGCGGAGTTGCGCATCATGCCGATTTCGACATCCAACTTCATGAGCCGGGTTTCAATCTCGGCCAGGCGGCGGCGCGCTTCTTCACTGGCCTTCTGCGCCTCCTGCATGGCTTTTTGAATGGCCGCGGTGCGGGCGCGGAACGTTCCGGGCAAGTATTTTCGCCCGGCCCAGATCAGCACGATCGCGATGACGGCGAAATTCAGCAGCACGCAAAGAAGGTAAGCGTTGGAGAGGCTGAGACCGGTGAGATTGGAGACGAAAACGACGGCGGGCGATTCTTTGAATACCGCGGTCTCGTCTTTTTCTTCTCCGGCGGCTTCGCGAGTTTCGTGGACCAATTGCCGGGCCAGGCCGGGGTTATTGGACTGCCTGTCGTCTTTATTCTTGTTGTTATCCCGCGGCTGATCGGTTCTGGGCGGCGGGACCTCGGGGGCGGGCTGCTGCGGAGCCGGAGCGGTGTGCTGCTGGGCAGTGGCCACGGCAACACAGCCTGCGAGAAGAAAAGCCAGCAGAGCCAGAGAGACCGCGCGGGCAATTTTTTGGGGCGAGAGCATGGTTTTACAGATGGCGCGGGCAGAGTTCAACGGGAAGCCTCCACCGGCTGGAGCACGCGGCGCATGATCTCCTGAGCCAAGGCCTGGGCCTCGCCCTGCAAACCGGCCTTGGCGGACTCGCTGTCCTTTTGAATATCGGCTTTAGCGGCCAGCACCTGCGCTTGCGCTTTTGTGCGTGCCTCGGCGACAGCGGCGGTGCGGGAGTCGAGCGCGGCTTTGCGGCGGGCTTCCTGGGCGCGAAACAGGGCGGCGCGGGCCTCGCGCAGGCGCTGCTCGTATTCGGAAGTGCGCGCCTCGGCGGCGGCGATATCGGCGCGCGACTTTTCAATGGCTCCCTCGGTCTTGCTGCGGCGCTCGGCCAGCACGCGCTGAAGGGGCTTATGCACGATGCCGGAATAGAGCCCATACAGCAGAGTGAGAAGAATTACCGTGGGCACGGATCCAAGCAGTAATTCGCCCAATTGTCGCAGCGTTTGTTCCATTGATGGTCTTGGTACAGGAAAAGAGGGCGCTATGAAAACTGTTAAGTCTAACGTGCAAGGGGATTTATGTCAACGCAGGAGTGGGGCCTTTCGACAGGTCAAATGGCGGCGGGCAAAACCGGCGGACATGGGGGAAACGGGGGGAGAATTTGTCAAGTGCGAAATCCGGAAGGGCCGGCAAAAATTTGCAACTAATCCTTGACTTCCTGAGCGGGAGGACTAGCATAGAACTATCACCTCCGATCCAATTCAGGATCGAAAGGGCCGATAGCCAAGGAATGTCACCGCTTCTTGGTTGCCGGCCCTTTTAATTTTTGGCGGCTTTCCTGGCGACTCTCGATCATGCGTTCCCGGGGCGGACCTTAGCGCGCAGCCCTTAAGAGCTGGGCAAATCTTCGCCGATGAGGGCATCGCTAGAGCGCTGCCCCCGGTTCGAGCCAGATTGGTCCGCGCGCCAACGGGATTTTCGTGGATGCTCCCGCTGGAACTCCAGGATTTACTTTCCTGCCTCGAATACGAGTCTGCCCGCGATCATTGTCAGAACAACGTGCGACTTGGCGATCTCTTCCGGCTTCATCGAGAAAATATTTTGCGATAGTACGGCGAGATCGGCTTGCTTGCCGGGTTCGAGCGTTCCCACGTGATCGTCAGAAAATCGCGCATAGGCGGAGCCTCGGGTGTAGGCGTCGACGGCCTGTTCGACCGTGAGGCGCTCTTGCGGGGCGTAGTTCTGCGGAGTAGCTACGCTGCCGGCCTGGCCTGCGCCGTCAAAAACGCCTCCGGGAAAATCCTTGTGGCCGACGGGAGGCTGCCAGATCTGGCGGGTAACCGCTTCCTGAATTCCGATGAGAGGATCGACCGGCCAGGTGCAGGGCCAGTCACTGCCGAAGGCCAGGCGCACGTGGTTCTGTTCCATGCTTTGCCAGAGATCGGTGGTGTGGTGCTCGTTGGGATCGTAGTTGGTGCCTTCCTTGTCGCAGCAGAAGGCGGGCTGCATGCTGGGGATGAGCGACGCCGTGGATAAGAGGGGAACATCTTCGGCGGGAACGAAGTCGGCGTGTTCAATCCTCATGCGGCGGTCACGCGGGCCATTTTCTTTTTCCACGGCCTCGTAGGTTTCGACCACCATGTGCGCGGTGTCAGGGCGGTAGGTGTGGGTTTCGATCTGATAGCCGCGCTTGTCGAGTGCGAGGACCAAATTCTTGTATTCCTCGGGCTCGTAGATCAGCGGAGGAATCGCGCCGGTGCCTCCGTCGGCAAAAAATTTGACCAGACCGGCGGAGACCCATTCGTCGTGGTAGAGCGAGCGGGCTTTTTCCAGGTCGGCGAGAAATTCGGGGGTGAGATGGTGCCTGGAGCCGATTTCGCCGAATGCGGTTTTCACGCGCACGGTCAACTGGCCGCGATCGCGGAGGGCGGCGTAGAGCTGGATTTCGGCGAGGTCTCCGCTGGCGTTGGTGATACTGGTGATGCCGTAGCTGTTGAGGTGATGGAAAGCCTGGCGCAGCAGGGCGAGTTTTTCCTCGAGACTGAGTTCCTGCGCGAGAGCGTGTTCCATCAGGCGCATCGCGGCCTCCATCAACACGCCTGTGGGACGGTGGGCGGAGTCGCGAACAATATATTTTTCCTGCTCGGGATTCGGGACGGGCTGGTCGGTGATTCCAGCCAATCGCAGGGCAGGTGTATTTACCCATAAGGCGTGTTCGGCCGAGTTGTGGACGATTACGGGACGATCGGGAACTGCGTGGTCGAGTAATTCGCGCGTGGGCAATTTGGGAGGCTCGGTGTAGAAGTCGGCGCGGGCAAAGATGATTTTGTCGCCGGGGTGATTCGCCGCATAGGATTTCAGGCGGCGGACCAACTCGTCGGGATTTTCGTCGGGCGTGATGCTTTCCTGGGGAGTGGAGAGATTCAGCCCGTGGAGGGCGAGAGCGCCGAGCCACATGTGGGTGTGAGAGTCGGAAAATCCGGGAATGACGGTTTGGCCGTGGAGGTCGATGATTTTTGTGCCGGCCCGCTGGCGGCTGAGAATTTCCCGATCGGCGCCGACTGCGGCAATGCGGGTTCCCGAGATGGACAGAGCCTGTGCCCACGGGGCTTTGGGATTGCCGGTGTAAATGCGGCCGTGGACGAGGAGAGTGTCGGCTGCGAAGGCGGCGCCGGAGGAGATGAGAAGGGCGGCGACACAGGAAAGCTTTGCGATAGGGTGAGGGCGCATAGTGCTCGGGTACGACTCGGAGATTTTACTCAGCCGTGGCGGGAGTGTCACCGGCTGTTCGGTAGCGGTCGTCGTTGGTTGTTGCCCGCCGGCTTGTGGCGTGGCTCGTCGGGACCTTGATGCGTGGCCCTTCGGCAAACCTTGGTAACGTTCGTGGAGTGGCGTTGGCGGAAAATTCACATCGCTGCGAAAGCCGCGCCGTTGTTGGATCGTGCGGGCCTGCGCGAGCTGGTGGAATCTGTGGTGGGGCGGAGGAGAAGTGCGGGATCGACCCTTGGGGCGCACGCGAGATTCGGTTTCGTGGCAGAATATAGGGGCAGTTCTTGGCTTCCCCGGCGAGAACCGGCGTACGAACTTTCGGCAATCAAACTTTCGGCAAATCAGAACCCTGGTCTTTATCTGTAAATAAAGGGAGAGAGAATCCATGAAGTTGATCGAAGGCTTCGACAGCAACTATCGCTACATCCTGGTGGCCGCCCGTCGCGCTCGGCAACTGCAATCGGGAGCACCGCCGGTGGTGACTACAAGTTCGCGCAAGCCCTGCCGCATTGCGCAGGACGAAATACGGGCGGGGAAAGTGAAGTGGGAAATTCCAGAAACGCGCAGCGCGGTCGAGCAGGCGACTGAGGTTCTGGACAAGGCTTTCGGCCAGGAAGCGTAGACGGTTCAGGCTGCGTCCCCCCGGCGTTTCCGGCATCACATAATTGTGGCCTGTTCACCTTGAATGCGCGCGTCTTGCGCGCGCTTCTGCTTGAAATATTTCCATTGATGCGCGGCCCCGTTCATCATGAAAGTTGCCCTTGGCGTCACCGGCGGAGTTGCGGCTTATAAAGCCGCCGAGATCGTTCGCCTGCTGCAAGACCGCGGCATTCGCGTGCAAGTGATCATGACGCGAGCGGCGCAGGAGTTTGTTCGTCCCCTCACGTTCGCCGCGCTTTCCGGAGAAAAAGTAATTACCAGCATGTTTGCGCCGGGCCAGGAGCAGGCTGCGAACATTGATTCAGCGATTGAGCACATTGCGGTGGCGCAGGCGATTGACGCACTGGTGGTGGCTCCGGCTACGGCTGACGTGCTGGCGCAGTTTGCGCAAGGCATCGCCGGCGATTTCCTGACTACGCTTTATCTGGCGACTACCGCGCCGGTGGTGGTGGCGCCGGCGATGAATGTGAATATGTGGAACCACCCGGCGACGCAGGCGAACGTGGAAACGCTGCGCAAGCGCGGGGTAAGAGTTGTGGAGCCGGGCTCGGGCTATCTGGCGTGCGGCATGGTGGGAGCGGGCCGGCTGGCGGAAAACAGCGCGATTGTGGCTGCCACACTGGAGGCGCTGGGCGCGTCGCTGGATTTGGCGGGCGAAACGGTGTTGATTACCGCCGGGCCAACGCGGGAGAAGATTGACCCCGTGCGCTATTTGACGAACCGCTCGAGCGGGCGCATGGGATATGCGCTGGCCGAAGCGGCCTTGCGTCGCGGAGCGCGCGTGCTGCTGGTGAGCGGGCCGACAGCGTTAACGCCGCCGGATGGCGCGGAAGTGAGGAAGATTGAATCGGCGGAGGAGATGCGCGGGGCAGTGATGGAACTCTTGCCGCAGGCGACGATCGTCATCAAGACGGCGGCGGTTTCGGATTATCGCGCCAGGTCGGCGGCGCCGCAGAAGATCAAAAGAAAAGATGCGATGCAGCTTGAATTGGAGCCGACCGCCGATATTCTGAAGGAAATTGCGCGCGAGAAAAAATCGCAAATCGTAATTGGTTTCGCCGCTGAGACCGACAACGTGCTGGAAAACGCCCGGCAGAAGCTGGCGGGCAAGCAACTGGATGCGATTGTGGTGAACGATGTATCGCGCGAAGGAATTGGTTTCGATTCGGAGCGCAATGAAGTGACGATCATCACGCAGGATGAGGTCGTTCAGGTGCCTGAGACCACGAAGTGGGAAGTGGCGCAGCGAGTGATGGACCAGGCGGTGCAGTTGCGGGAAGCGCGGAAAGCGGGTTCCTCACCCGCGCTTCGCGCGGGTTCGGAATGACATTGTTCCCGCGTCGCGTGCGTTTGGAATAACTTTGTTCCTGGTTCTCGCCGTGCGTTCGAATGACGTCACATGATGTGTTGCGCCTTCGTTCCAGTTGGCGCACCGTTTGATCTACTCTATATTCCTGCTAAACGCTGGCGTACAATTCTGCAAACTCAATTCAGGAGCGTGACATGACGCAGAAAGTGATTGAAGTGGTGGGGACGTCGAAGGAGAGTTTTGCCAAGGCCGCCGAGGCGGCGGTGAGCGAGGCGGCCAAGACGGTGCGCGGGATAAAATGGGCGCACGTGGAATCGCTCGACATGGAACTGGAAGGCAAGAAGGTTGTGCGCTACCGCGCAACCACGAAAATTTATTTTGACGTGGAGCATTGAGATTTGCCGGTCAATCAGGAATTGCGGCGCGCTCTTGTGGAGCGCGTCCGCTATTACAACGAGCTGGGGATTTACGATTTTTACCGCCGCGACTCCGGCCGGGCGTTCGTATTGCCTGAGCCGGATTCGACGCTGACAGGTCCGCCAGAGGAAATGCCCGCAAGGAAACCCGCACGAGTTGCCGCTGCAGCGTCTGAAAGTGTTCCTACGGCCGGAGCCCTAAAGCCTGAGTATGGCGTGGAAGACCCGGTTGCGGCGCTGAAGATCATTCGCGAAGACCTGGGCGACTGCACGCGCTGCAAACTGCATCAGCAGGGGCGCAAGCAGATTGTTTTCGGCGTGGGGAACCCGCACGCCGAGTTGATGTTTGTAGGCGAAGGCCCGGGCGCCGATGAAGATATGCAGGGCGAGCCGTTTGTGGGGCGCGCCGGGCAATTGCTGAACAACATGATCAAAGCGATGGGCCTGCGCCGCGAGGATGTGTATATCGCGAACGTGGTGAAGTGCCGGCCGCCGGGGAATCGGACGCCGGAACGCGACGAGTGCGAGACGTGCTCGCCGTTTCTGATGCGGCAGATCTCTGTCATCAAGCCGAAAGTGATTGTTGCCCTCGGCGCGGTGGCGGCGAAGAATTTGCTGGCCATTAATGCGTCCATGTCGGAACTGCGCGGGCGGTTCTACGAATTCAAGACTGCGGGCAGCGATCCGGCGTGGCCCGGCGCGCGGTTGGCGGTGACGTACCATCCTGCGTTCCTGCTGCGCGATCCGCGACAGAAAGGCGAAGCGTGGAAGGATTTGCAGATGGTGATGAAGGAACTGGGAATGGAGCCTCCGAAGAAAACGCCGCAATAGCCAAGTTTTGCTCGCTTCAGTTCTGCTCGAAAGTATCTTGCTCTCGCCGGGATGGCAAGGCCCAAACGACCCGTAGTTTATTCTTCCATTCGTGCCCGAATTCTGCGATGTAGCCCTGCCCGTGCCTCTCGACATGGCGTTCACCTACCGTGTGCCCGCGCAGACTATGCCGGTGGTAGGCGGGCGCGTGCTCGTACCCTTTCGCCAGCAGAGGCTGAGCGGCGTCGTGCTCGAAGTGCACGATCGCAATCCTGCGGTTGCAACGAAGAACATCATCAGCGTTCTCGACTCCGTCGCTGTGCTGGATGAGACGCTTCTTCGCCTGGGGCGCTGGATTGCGGATTATTATCTTGCCCCCATCGGGGAAGTGTTGCGCACGATGCTTCCGCTGCATGCGGAATTCAATCGCGCCATCGCTTACAGGATTACGAAGCAGGGACACCTGGCACTGCATCAGGCCGGAGCGGTGGGATCGTCGCGGCGTTCACAGCGCACGCCGGAGCAGGAGCAGACCGAATACAGGGTGTTGGATTATCTGGCTGCGCAGGATGCGGAAGACGATCTGGCGCGTGAGCAAACGCTGCGCTCGGCGACCAAGGCTACAAGAGCAATTCTGTCGGGCATGGTGCGCAAAAAATGGATTGCGCGCGAAGATGTTTCGGATGTTCGGGACGCGGCACGAATGGTTCGAATCGCCGTACTGCGATCGGCGGAAGGCAGGTTGAACGAGAACCAGCGCAAGATCATTGAAGCGCTGGCGGGAGCGGGGGGACGCGTTGCCGTGGAAACACTGCAATCGCCGGGTGTTCCGCAAAGCACGCTGGGCACGCTGGTTCGGCGAGGGCTGGTTGAGATTATTGAAGAACAGGCAGAGGTAAATTTTCCGCGCGCGAGGCCGCGGCCGGTTTTTCCATTTGAGTTCAACCCGGCGCAGAAAGCGGCGTTGGGGAGCATCACGGATGCCGTGAACGCGCGCGCCTTCGCCGGCATTCTGATGCACGGCGTGACCGGCTCGGGGAAAACGGCCGTATATCTGGCGGGAATGCGGGCCGTGCTGGAGTCGGGGCGGTCCGCGATTTTACTGGTGCCGGAGATTGGATTGACGCCGGCGGTGGCGGCCGACCTGCACCAGGTTTTTGGCGATGAGGTGGCGATTCTGCACTCGGCGCTGTCTGACAAAGAGCGCGCGCAGCAGTGGCATCGCATCCGGAACGGCGAAGCTCGCATGGTGGTGGGAACGCGGTCGGCGGTGTTCACTCCGGTGGCCGATCCGGCGCTGATTATCGTGGATGAAGAGCACGATTCTTCGTACAAACAGGAAGAGACTCCGCGCTATCACGCGCGCGATGTCGCAGTGATGCGGGCCAAGATGTCGAATGCCGTGGTGGTGCTGGGATCGGCCACACCGTCGCTGGAATCGTACTTTAATGCGACCCGGAAAAAATACGCGCTGATCGAACTGCCCGACCGCGTGGAACAGCGGCCGCTGCCGGAAGTTGAGATTGTCGACATGCGGATGGAATTTCAGGAGACCGGGCGCGAGCAGGTGATTTCGCGGAAACTGGCGGGTGAGATACAAGAGCGGCTGGAGCGCAAGGAGCAGGCGATGATTCTGCTCAATCGCCGCGGGTACTCGCCGGTGGTGATGTGCCGGGCCTGCGGGAAGTCCCTGGAGTGCCAGAATTGCGCCATCGCCATGACGCACCACAAGCGGCAGCAAAAAATGATCTGCCACTACTGCGGATTTATCGCGGCGGTGCCGAAAGCGTGTGTGCATTGCCGCAGCGAATACGTTTATTTTCTCGGGACGGGATCGGAAAAACTGGAGGAGCTTTTGCACGGAATGTTTCCGCAGGCGCGCATTGCGCGGCTGGACCGCGATACGGTGCGAGGGCATGAAGATTTTGAGCGCACACTGAATGCGCTGAATGAGGGCGAACTCGACCTGCTGGTGGGGACGCAGATGATCGCGAAAGGGCACGACATTCACGGCGTCACGCTGGTGGGGGTGGTGGGCGCGGACAGCGCCCTGGGTTTGCCCGACTTTCGGGCGGCGGAGCGGACGTTTCAGCTGCTCACGCAGGTGGCAGGACGGGCGGGACGCGGACAAGCGCCGGGGAAGGTGATTTTGCAGACTTATTTTGAAGATCATTACGCGGTGCAGTATGCGGCGCAGCATGACTTCAACGGCTTCTACGAGAAAGAATTGCGCTTCCGCAGCTGGATGCACTATCCGCCGTATTCGGCGCTGGCGAATGTGCTGATCCGCAGCGATAAGCTGGATGACGCGCTGCGCTGGTCGGGTGAGTTGGGGAAATGGTTTGAACGGGAGCGGCATGAGGGCGTGCGCGTACTGGGCCCCGCGCCGGCGCCGATTGTGCGGCTCAAGAGAGATTTTCGATATCACTTTGTGCTGAAATCGCCGAGCCGGCAGAAGCTGAACCATACGCTGCGGGAGATGTTGGGCTATGCCGCGGAAAAGAAAATTCCGCGGACGAATGTGATTGTGGATGTGGATGCGTTGTGGCTGATGTGAAGGCGCGTCGGCCGCGCGCATCTGAGAAGAAGCAGTGAGCGGTGAGCGAGCATATGCCACTCGCTCACCAACCCAATCCCACAGGCATCCCTACGAATCGCTCACTGCGCAGCCTCGTCCTTAATGAACGCCATTCCATGCGGGCTGACCATGCCGGTCACCACGTTGGTCAGGATTCCGGTGTCGAGGTCGAGCCGGGCCACTGAAGTCTGAGCGGCGGAATAGGCGGCGTCGGGAGAGAAAATATCTTTCGTGATGGAGTAGATGGTTTCGCCGTCACGGTCGGAAACGAGCAGAACCCCGTGTGAAGAGGTGGCGTAGACGGTGTCGTCAATCTGCTGCGCGCCACCATCCAGAGTGAGCGCCAGATGGAAAACACTCTGATCGATTTCGCCCGCGTGATGCAGAATGATGAGTTCGCCATCGGCCTGGCTGTCTAAAACCAAGTCGCCCTTGGGATCAAACTTCATGGAATCCGGATCCTGGAGATTGAGGGCGACCGGGGTATCGGTGGGGATATCGGTCACAGTGGCTGTGCCAATCAATACAGGGCTTACATTTACCGTGTTGCCGTGGAGTTGGGCGCGAACGATGGCGGGCTTGTCGTTGGGATTGTTCGACGGATTGGAGCAACTAAGAAATACATCCTGGCCGCGGAATGCGATGTCGTCGTAGCCGCCGCCATGCGGAGTGGGACCGAAGGTGTAAAGCTTTTCGGCGTGGGTTTGCGGATTGATGATGACCAGGGTGGGATTGGCGTCCTCGTTCTGCATGGCCCACAGTTCGTTGTTGAGGGGATTTACCTTCAACCCGTCGTTGTGACCTTTGATGGTGTAGTTGTAAAGGACATTGCCGTTGCGGTCGTATTCGATGATGTTGCTCACGCCGCTGGAGCCGTCGGTGGCGGCGTTGTTGCCGAAGCCGATGAAAACGTGGCCGTTGACCACGGCGATGGAGTCGGGCTGATAGTAAACCCCGGTAACGCTGGTGGCGAAGGTGGTGACGGTGTAAGGAGGTAGAGCGGTCACCTGCGCCGACACGGCGAGGACTGAGAGCATTGCGAGGCAGAGTGCGAGTGCGAGCACGGGGAGTTTCATCATGCAGCTCCTTGGAGGGATTGTCTGGGAATCCAGATCGCTTGCTTAGAATCCCGGAGCAGCGGTGACGAATGTTAATAGTGCGTGAATTTGTGAGGAACTTTTATTTAAGGGAAATCTCTCCCCGGAGGATGGTCACCGAGGCGGCCGGCAATTCGTAAACCGTGCCGCCGCTCGCAGTCTGCCTGGTATGGGCGATGGGGCCGTCGGGATCGGCCCAGCCTTTGGTGGTGGGGACAATGGTGCGTGCGGCGTTGTTTTCGGCGTGGGCCATGAACCGAGTCTGCGCGGGATGCCATTGATATTGCGGGCTGCCGAAGGTGGAGATTTCGACGGGGCCGGTGAAGCTGGTCTCTTTTTCCCCATTTGCGAATTCGATGCGGACTTTGTGCGCGTTTTCCTGATCGCGGTTTACGGCCATGATCGACCATTTTCCATCCGGACGTTTTAGGGCGTAGGCCGTGACGAGCGCGTGGCCGGCGCCATCCGGCAAGTCGGCTTGCGCGGCGTAAACCTGATGCTCAGCGTTGGCGGATTGCGCCCATTCCAGATTGATCAATTGTGCGACGAAGAATTGCGCAAGCGGCTGCTGGATCTGGTAGTTCGCATCGATGGTGAACATGCCGAAGGTTCCGGGCGAAGCGTTGCAACCGGGTTCCATCAGCAGAGGCAGATAGTGAAAGAAATAAACTCCTTTGCCGCCGGAGTTCAGGAACGAACCGATGTAGTCGGCCAGCCAGATTCCGCTGAACAGGTCCTGATAAGTTTCGCTGGCGGCGGAAGAAAGATTGCCTTCGGTGATGAACATGGGCATGCCGGCGGGGACGCCGTCGTCATGCCAGACCTGCATGATGTGGCTGACCAGCTCGGGCTCATCGTACAGCGATCCCCAGGGAATGCGGCAGGGATCCATAGGATAGTGCTCGAAGGAAAAAAATGCGAGGTCGTTCAGGCGGCCGTGCTGTTTTAAATAATTGATGAAGCGGGCGGTCCAGGAAACGTTGCCGTTGGCGTCGGGCCACACCTCTATATCTTTGTTTACTCCTTGAAAAGAGGGGCCGCCGAGTTTGAGGTTGGGATCGACGCGGTGCAGGGCAGTGGCCCACTGCACGTAGAAGGCGGCGTAATCCTCGGGGAGCATGTACTGGCCATCGGCCTCTTCGCCCATTTCAACGTAAGAAATCGGATAGCCGCGTTTTTCGATGTAGGCAATTTCGGCGGCGGCGTTGTCCGGCGTGTCATAGAGCATGGCGACGGGAATCATGGCGGGGAGGCCGCGGGTCACGCCGCTGGTGTAGAAGAGATCGAAACCCACCTGCGCTTGTTTGGTTGAGCCGAGGTCTGACGGCTGATGCCAGGGATCGACCGAGGATGCGTACGTGGCGGTCTGCTCCTGATCTTGCGTGTGACGGGCGACATCGTGAAATTCGCCGTCCGGGGTGGTTGTGCCGAGATAGATTTCGCGAATGGCGTAGCCGACGCAGTTGCGGGGATCGGAAGGGCCGTCGGCGTCGCAGGTGTTGGAGGACTCGGTCATCCAGATACGGAGATAGCGCACGGGCAGAGCGGGCCGGCTGACGCGAGTGGTTTCGGTTTTTCCTTTTCCGTTGGTTAGGTTGCCTTCGGGAAATGTTTGCCATACCCCGCGCGTGGGCGCCTTGATGGGATCGTCGCCGGTCCAGTATTGGAGAAGATAGCGGCGGGCGTAGGGTTCGGCCCAGGCGATGCGGATGCTGTCGATGGGCTGCACTTGAGCGAGATCGATGACGATCCACTGCGGATGGAGCGCGTCGCTTTCACCGGTGAATTTTTCGGTGAGGTAGGGGTTGCTCTTCCAGAAAGTGTTGAGGTCGCCGTCGGTGAGGCGGGAGAAGCCGACGGTGTCGGTGCCGTCATTGCGGGTGGTGCCGCGGCGGGGGAGAGAATATCCGTAGGAATAGCGCAGCATTTCGGTGGGAGTAGATGAGCCGGTGAAATAACCTTTGCCGTTGCCGCCGGCGTCGCTCCAGGTTCCTTGCGGGTTCCAGTGCCAGGCTTCGATGGCGAGTTCGGTGTTCTGGCGATAGGTGACGGGCTGCCAGCCGGAGGACAGAGTTTTTTCCAGCACCGGCTGTACGAGATCTTTGTCGATGGCATCGACGGAGATGCGGTCTACGCCCGCGCCGAGAGTTCGGTTGGGGATGAAATGATTGATTGGATGAGAAGCGTCGACAGTGATGGTTTGAGCGGCGGCGGAAACAAGAAGGCAGAAGAGGACTGGGGCGAGCTTGATGGGCACGGAATTTCCTCCGCGAATTAAAACGATTGAATAGGGGAGTATATACGGCGGGTGGAAGGACGGCGGAATTATTTTGGCGCCGGCGACCGGCTCGTGGGCGTGGGTTCGGCGGTGGGAGATTCCGATTCGACTCTTCCTGGCCAGGCTTGGGAATCGCTCGGGGCAGGCTCTTGCGCCGTGGGTGGAAAGCCGAGGCTTCGGGATGCTGCCGGGGAAATGATGGCCAGAGGGTTTCGCGGCAGCGATCTGGTTCAGGGAAATTTCAGCGGTTCCAATCGTGGATTACATTGAGCAGCGAAGAGTGAGCGGAGGGGGCTGGAGTCAGAGTGAGAGCGAGCATGAGCAGGGCGAAGGCGGCGAGCCACAGGCGCGCGCCGGTAACGCGCGGCCACTCGGCGACCTGCGGATGGCGGAGACTGCTCAGTTGCAGCAACACGGCCCAGATCAGCCAGCCTAGCCACAGGTAGAACGCCATGGGCAGCAGAACCAGAATGGTGAGGCGGGAGATGATTTTGTGGGCGCGAGGCGCGATGGAATAGATAATGTGGCCGCCATCGAGTTGGCCTCCGGGCAGGAGATTCAGCGAAGTGGCCAGCATGCCGACCCAGGCGGCGATGGCGGTCGGGTGCAAGAGCAGGCGCGAAAGAGGAAGGCCCGAGACGCGCAGTAAACCCAGCGCTGCGAGTGCGCGATACGCGAGATGGAAAATCAGAGGATATCCCAGGCGGTATTCGGCGGGGCCGAAGCTGCCGTGCATGGGCTTGGACCAGAGCAGCGAAAAGAACAAGACGCACGCGGCGACGATGAATCCGGCGATAGGGCCGGCAATGCCAATATCGAACAATGCCGTGCGGGAGCGGATGCGGGAGCGAATCACAATCACCGCGCCCATGGTTCCGATCGGTGAGATTACCGGCACAGGAATGAAAAACGGCAGCGTGGCGTAAACGCCATAACGGCGGCAGTAAAGGTAGTGGCCCATTTCGTGGGCCAGGAAAAAGAACATCAGCGTGGCCATGAAGGGCAGTCCGCCGAGCAGGCGCTCGGGATGGGTCCTGGCCCACATGACGGGAAAAATCGGAACGATTTCGCCGTGAACAGGTTCGTCACTGAAGGAAAGCGCGGGACGGTTGTGGTCGTAGTTGTACTGCATCCGGGCGCCGGTGACGAGCGTGGTCAGGCAGGTGGCCAGGAGCAGAAGCGCGTGCAGCCAATAGCGCGGCCTGGGTCGAACCGGGGCATATACCGGCATGGGCCGCATGTAGTCCAGAGTGGAGGAAGAAACGGGAGGAGTGGGATCCGACATGAAGCAATAGCCTTGCTGGCGGCCTTTCAGTTAGATGCTACACGAAGAGGAGGGTTGAATCCCTGTTCGGGCGGCCGGGTATGTAGCCTCAAACGCCTCTCGGGCGCGAGATTCCTCCGCATCGCTGATGAAAACACGAGGGCGTTCCGAAAGACGCTCCTCCAAAAATCGCATGTTTATCGGAACTGGAAGCCGGCAATCGAGAATCGCTCTCAATCGATGGATTGCAATTCCTTCCCGGGCTTGAAGCGCACAGCCTTGCCGGGAGGGATGGAGACTTCGGCGCCGGTGCGGGGGTTGCGGCCAATGCCGGTTTTGCGCGGGCGGACGTTGAAGACGCCGAATCCGCGCAGCTCGATGCGGTTTCCCTGAGCCAGCGCTTTCTTCATGCTGTCGAAAACGGTCTCCACTGCGAGTTCGGCTTTGGTCTTGGTGATGCCGGTCCTGTTGACGACTTCATTAATTATGTCGAGCTTGATCACGAACGGCCCCCGGTGTGGTGTTACAAAGTGAGTCTCAAGTGATTGATGCTAAGGAAGATACGCGAGATTGTCAACGGGAGTATCTGGAGGGTAATGGTGGGCGCTTCCATCCGGCATTCAGGGCACATGAGATGCTTCCGCCCTCTGGTGAAAGAGCAGACGCTCGGGAATGACGCTACTAAGCGCATCATTGACGCTGTTTTGTGCGGTATCGAGGTCAGTCGCCGGTGGCGACGGGAGCCGTTTGTGGTTGTCCCAGCGATGAGGGAACCGCGACACGGGCGGTTGCGGGCGCGTTGGGGACGAGGGCGAGAGCGGTGCCGATCAGGATGATCCATACGCCCATCCAGATCCACATGACCAGTGCATTCAGGTGGGCTCTGATGATGGGATGACCGTTGTCCTGATTCAAGCCTTCGAACACCAGATAGAGATCTTCGCCGAGAGTGGAACGAATGTCAGGCATGGTGGAAGTCTGCTGGCTGGCTTTGTAGAAGCGGCGGACGGGGGTCATGGTGTCGATCTGGCGGCCGTTCTTGTAAACATCGATCATGGCCCACTGGCTGGCGTAGTTGGGGGCGTCGTCGTCGGTGTAGGAGCGGCAGACGAGGGTGTAGGGGCCGATGGACATTTTGTCGCCATTGGCCATTTCTTTTTCCTGGTCCTGATTGAAGGCCGCGCCGGCGAGGCCGATGATGACGACGACCACTCCGAAGTGGACAATGTATCCGCCATAGCGGCGGGTGTTGCGGTGAGTCAGTTGCACCATGGAGGCGAACAATCCCTGGCCGGTGTGCCGGGAGATGACTTTGCCGCCGCGGTAGAACTCGCTGGCCACGGTGAGGGTGACGAGCACAGAGAGCGCGATCGCCATCAGGGAATAGAAATAAGAAACGTCCTGCCAGGGGCGCAGGCCGAAAGGCGAGCCCCAGGTTTGGGGAGTGGCCATGAGGAAAATTGCCACCAGCAGCGCGCCGATCGATGGCCACATGAAATTCCGGTTCAGGCTTTCGAGCGAAGTTTTGCGCCAGGCGAGGAGCGGGCCGACGGCGGTGAGAATCAGCAGCAACAGCGCGACGGGAATGGCGACACGGTTATAAAAAGGAGCGCCGACGGTGACTTTGTTGCCTTGCACCAGTTCGGAGATTTTCGGGAACCACGTCCCCCACAGGACGGTGAAACACAGCAGGACGAACAAGAGATTGTTGAACAGGAAGCTGGATTCGCGGGAAGCGAGAGATTCCAGCTTATGCTCGCTGCGCAGGTGCGATTTGTTCTTAACGAAGAAAAATGTGAAGACGACCAGCGTGATCAGCAGGAACCAGGCGAACCAGTCGCCGATCGACGACTGGGCGAAGGCATGAACCGAACTGATGATGCCGCTGCGCGTAAGGAAAGTGCCCAGAATGGCCAGCCAGAAGGTGGCGAAGACCAGCCACATGTTCCACATCTTCAGCATGCCGCGCTTTTCCTGCATCATGACCGAGTGGAGAAAAGCCGTGCCGGTGAGCCAGGGCATGAGCGATGCGTTCTCGACGGGGTCCCATCCCCAGTAGCCGCCCCAGCCCAGGACCGAATAGGCCCAGTGTGCGCCGAGGAAAATACCGCAGGTGAGAAAACCCCAGGTGACCATGGTCCAGCGGCGGGTGATGTGGATCCACTTTTCGCCGGGATATTTCATGATCAGCGCGCCCAGGGCGAAAGCGAAAGGAATGGTAAAGCCGACGTATCCCAGGTAAAGCATGGGCGGGTGAATCACCATCTCGGGGTACTGGAGCAGGGGGTTCAGGCCGCTGCCATCGGCGCGCATGGGGCCTTCGAGCAGGCCGAAGGGATTGGCGGCGAAATTCACCAGAAGCAGGAAGAAGATCTGCACGCCGGCCAGAACGACGGAGGCGTAGGCGAAGAGGCGGGGATCGGTTTTATAACGAAGGCGGAGGACGAAGCCGTAGGCGGCCAACAATAATGACCAGAACAGCAGTGAGCCTTCCTGCCCCGACCACAGAACGGCGAACTTGTAGGGCGCGGAAAGATCGCGATTGCTGTGGTGAAAAATGTAGGCGATGGTGAAGTCGTCGCGGAAGGCGCAAATGACCAGCACGGCGGCGGCGAGCAGCACGGCGCCGAAAGTGACGAGTCCGGCGCGGCGGGCGGTTTCGGCGATGCGGGCCGATCCGTTGCGCAGCAGGCCGGCCAACGAAGTATCGGAGGATCCGCCGCCAGCCAGGGCCAGCCGAGAGCTTTGCGGCTGATAAATGATGGCGACAATGCCGGCGAGGAACGAGTAGACGCTCAACCCCAGAGCGATGAGAAGCGCGAAGCTGCCGATAGTCGCCATGAAAGGGATACCAGAGTATTTTTTCAAAAACACGGCTGCTTCGGCAACTGCTCAGCCGGGCCGGGAATAATTGTACAGGGATGGCAGGGGATTTTTACCTGCCATCCTGCGGGTACTTTTGGACGTAGAGGCCAGAGTTATGCGCTCTGGGCGTTTTGATGGTAACGCTGGCGGACTTCCCGCTCGGCGCGGAACCAGTCTTCGGCTTCGCTGCCTGCGGCGCCAGCGCGCTGCTGGTAAATCTCATAGGCGCGCCGCCGAATCTCTTCTTCCAGATTGATGGGCTGGACTTTCATGCGCGCGTCATTCGTGCGAGCTTCGGCTGCGCGCGGTTCATTTTTGACAACTTCGAAGCGGCGCGGCTCGGGAGCAGGGGTCTCGGTTGTTTTAGCGGCCTCGTGGGCGGCAACGCTGGCGGCGGGCGCGTTGGCCAGAGCGGCCGAAGTGGCTTCAATGGAGGCGATGGGCGCGGCGGTAGCGGCCGGCACTACGGCGGCGGTTTCCGGCGCGGTCGCGGCAATGTTATGAGCGGGGTTGGCCTTGCTGTTGCGGGGAGCTTTGCTTCCCACAGGGGACTTCTGCCTTGGCATTTCGATACTCCTTAATTTTCTAAGATTCAGGGATGAGTTGAAAGGTTCAACCAAAATCACAAATACTTCGACCGCAAAACAGCGGTTGGAAAAATTGTGGGTAGTTGAGTGCATTCAGTATAAACCGGGGCTGGCCGTGAACGAAACGGCGAAGGGAAAAAACAATCGGGTAAAGATGCGAGTTGGCATAGCAAATCGGGAAAGCCTGCCGCATGGGCGATTAAGAGCTTTGGATTTTGCGCCATCATGTACGGAGTGAGACAATTCTCGCGGGTGCGCAGCGTGTAAGCCGCGAACCGGAGTTGTGGGCAAGCTTTGTTATAATCAAGACTCCACGAGGCGCTATCGTCTAGGGGTTAGGACGGAAGATTCTCAATCTTCAAACCCGGGTTCGATTCCCGGTAGCGCTACCAAAGTCCCATAAAGACCTCCTGATGAACTCCTTCGCTGTGCCAACATCCGAGTCCAGCGAAGTGCGGGTACCGTCCCATTTATAATTGCCCCTTCCAGAGACAAGACTTATTTGCCGGGAGAAGACGGAATGTCTTTTGCTGAACGGGTTGCGTTTGTGACCGGGGCTTCGCAGGGAATAGGGCGGGGGTGCGCGCTGCGCCTGTCCCGGGCGGGAGCGGCGGTTGCGGTTGCGGCGCGGACCAGGGAAAAGCTGGATGGATTGGTCGGCGAAATAGAAAAAGAAGGCGGGAAGGCGGCGGCGTTCGCTCTGGACGTGGCCGATGAGGAGCAAGTGAAGTCGGCGATCAAGTCGGCGATCGGGCAGTTCGGCAAGATTGACATTCTGGTGAACAATGCCGGGATTACGCGCGATCAGCTGATTATGCGCATGAAGCGGGCCGACTGGGACGCGGTGCTGCAAACCAATTTGACCTCGGCGTACCTGTGCATTCAGGCGGTGAGCAGTTCGATGCTGAAACAGCGCTGGGGGAGAATCATCAACATCAGCAGCGTGTTCGGGCAGATGGGGCAGGCGGGACAGGCGAACTATGCGGCGTCGAAGGCGGGGCTGATCGGGCTGACGATGGCGGTGGCGCGCGAACTGGGGTCGCGGAACATTACCTGCAATGCGGTTGCGCCGGGATTTATAGAGACCGCGATGACCGAGGTTTTGAGTGACGAACTCAAACAAGGCGCGGTGAAACAGATTCCGCTGGGGCGGGTGGGAACGGTGGACGACGTGGCGAATGCGGTGGCTTTCCTGGCGTCGGATGAAGCGTCATACATTACGGGCCATGTGCTGAGCGTGAATGGCGGGATGCTGATGGGGTGAAAGTGGATGCCGCAATAAAGTTCGTGCCAGCCGAGTCGACGGTGCAGATCGAACTGGCACGCGAACTCTTCGTCGAGTACGCGAAATCGCTGGGGTTCAGTCTTTGCTTTCAAAATTTCGATCAGGAGTTGGCGACGCTGCCGGGAGATTATGCGCCTCCGGCGGGAAGGTTGCTGCTGGTCGAACATGAAGGGCGGCTGGCGGGATGCGTGGCGCTGCGGCCGAAGGAGCCGGGCATCTGCGAGATGAAGCGGCTTTTTCTGCGGCCGGAATTTCGCGGCAAGGGTCTGGGACGCGTGATCGCGGAGCGGATCATCGCGGAGGCGAGAGCGATCGGTTACAGGAAAATGCGGCTTGACACGGTCGAGCCGGTGATGAAAGATGCGGTTGCCATGTACCGCCGGCTGGGGTTCAAAGAGATTGCGGCGTACTGCGAGAATCCCATGGACGGCGTGCTGTATATGGAACTGGATCTGTGAGAAACGAGGGCGATCATGAGAAAAATTCTGCTAGTGAGTGCGATTGTGATGCTGGTTGTCTCCTCATTCGCCGCCGAGGGCAAGAATGTCTCTTACAAGAGCGGCGACGAAACGGTGCAGGGAGTTCTTTATACTCCGGCGGGGAAGGGGCCGTTTCCGGCGATCATTGTGATTCATGAGTGGTGGGGATTGAATGACTGGGTGAAAGAGCAGGCCGGCAAACTTGCCGATCAGGGGTACGAGGCGCTGGCCATCGATTTGTATCGTGGCAAGGTGGCGACCACGCCGGAGATGGCGCATGAAATTATGCGCGGCGTTCCGGAAGACCGGGCGAAGCGCGACCTTCAAGCGGCGTTCGACTACCTTGCTTCGCAACCCAACGTGAAGAAAGAGCGCATCGGGGCGATCGGGTGGTGCATGGGCGGCGGATATTCATTGGATGTGGCGCTGGACGAGCCAACCCTGGCGGCGGATGTCATCAATTACGGGCACCTCGCCACCGACACGGCGGCGCTGAAAAAAATTAATGCGCCGATCCTGGGATTATTCGGCGCGCAGGACCAAGGCATTCCTCCGGATGACGTGCACAAGTTTGAAGCGACGATGAAACAGCTCGGGAAAAAGATCGACGTGAAAATCTACGACGATGCTGGACACGGTTTTGAGAATCCGAACAATAAAAATGGATACCGGGCCGAGGACACGGCTGACGCGTGGAAGCGGACGGTTGCATTTTTGGACACCAACCTGAAGAAATAAACGGGAAACGACTGGCGGTCATTTATTGCACGGCGTAAAAGTGTAGCGTCTGGATGGTTGGAAGATTCATAACTGCACCATTTCTGATATAGCACGAATTTCCACTTGCCAGAAAATCACGATCTGGTTACTATGACGCATCTGCCGCAATGCTCCCCCAGATAAACATCGGCGAAACGATCAGAAACTACCGGCTGCAAAAAGGGATGTCGCAGGGCGACATCGAAAAGCGGACCGGGCTGCTGCGCTGCTACCTTTCACGCGTTGAGAATGGGCACACCATTCCTTCGCTCGATACGCTTTCAAAAATTGCCGGGGCGATGGAGATTGCGCTGTCGCAGTTTTTCTCCGAATCGGGGCACGGGAATGGGTCCAAGGCGCTGCCACAGCTGTCCGAGGATGAAGTGCGATTCCTGAGCCAGGTGCGCCGCTACGCCGTCAATCTGAATGATAGCGACCGCAAGCTGGTGCTCGCCATGGTGAAAAAGATGGCGAGTTCGAAGTAAGCAAACGAGCTTTCAGCTATCAGCTTTCAGCTATCAGCTCTCCGCCGTTAGCCCTCAGGAACTCCTAATACCCCGCCATCTGGAACTTTGTCATGCGGCAGAGCGAAGCTATAAGGAACCTGCTTATTCTCGTCAGGTGCCGTTCCTTTTAAGACACCACCCGGCGGGATTGAGACCTGACAGCTGACAGCTGAAAACTGAAAACTGAAAGCTGAAAGCTGAAAGCTTGTACTTACTTTCGTACTATGCCCGTTGGTGACCA
>DATLKM010000299.1:0-6492 GCA_035538435.1 Binatia bacterium | reverse complement strand
TGTGCTAAATTAAAAACAGGTGCGGGCGCGTAGCTCAGTTGGTAGAGCAATGCCCTTTTAAGGCATGGGTCGCAGGTTCGAGTCCTGCCGCGCTCACCAGGATTCCATTCCTCGCTCTTTAGCTTCCCGCCGTCGCCGCTTTGCGCCCTGAATCCTTGCGTACGATCTTCGCCCGCGACTCCAGCTCTTTTAGCGACGGCACCGATTCCGCCGAAGTTAACGTCTGCTCTTTCGGTTGCGCCCCGGTCTTGAGCGCCTCATTCAGCATCTGCAAGGCAAGGTCCGCATTCGGACGAATGTAAATCGTCGCCGCCAGCAATCCGCTGCGCACCCACGACTGCCCGGTCTTCGGCAGTCCGTCGCAGCCAATGAAGGGAAGCTCCAGCCAGCGCTGCCGGTCCGCCTCAGCCACTTCCGCAAAAGCTTTTCTCGCGCCCGCGGCCATGCTGTCGTCCTGTGCCGCCACCAGGTCAATATGCATGTCCTGCGAAGTTCGCAGTTTCAGCCACGAACTCACCGCGCGATGCGCGCTCTCCTCCGTCCAGTTCGCCCGCATGGTTTTAGCGCTAATATTCCCCGGCTTGGTCGCCATCATTCCCGCCGTCCGGTCTTTCGCCGCCGCGCTGTTTCCCGGCCCTTCAATGTAAAGCATCGTTCCGCCCTGCGGCAGCAGCGCCCCGCATTGCTGTCCCTGGATTTTTCCGACCTCCGTGTGGTCGCTGCTGATGGAAAACACCGGCACCTGCCCGGTGCGTAACTGGCGCAGGTAGTCCGGTTGATGGTTCAACACCACCCAGCCGATCCCCGCTCCTACTGCCGCTTTCGCCACCTGCGGAAATGCCGTGCCGCCGGCCGGTTCAAATACAATGGCATCCGGACGCAGCGCCGCCGCTCCCTGCACGAACTCCAGCAACTGCTGGCTTTGCGTCACCGCGTCGTTGCCCGCATCCACAATCTTCAACTCCACGCCCAGTTGCCGCGCTGCGCGCTCTGCCGCGGCCGCCTGCTCCTGTTGATAATCGTTATCGTTGTTGGTAAGGGACAGCACCACCTTCAGCTTTTTCATCGCCACTCCCGCTTCGCGTCGATCATATTGCAATCGGGCCTGAGCGTAATGGTGACGGGGGTAACTGCATTTCCCGGAGTTGGGGGAATCGAGCGGCAACGAACCTCATTCTCGCGCACAGGCCGGATTAGTGGCCGCGCCACCAGCCTCATTCCCGGCTTCGGGCTCCATCGCGGGGTAATCAACTCCGCTGATAACCAATCAAACACCCCGCCCATTTCACCGATTGTTGGCGCCCTCTTCCTGCCGTAATCTCATTTTTGTACACGCATTTTCGGGATTCGAAACGAATTTGCGATCGTGATTGATCTCACCGTGATTGATCTCGCGAAGAGGCGTCACGAAAATCGGAAGGGAGCGGCCATGCCCTTAAATCTTGAGGATCATCTCTTTATCCAGACCCGCTCAGTTGTTTCGCGCGTGGTCGGCGGAGAAACTCTCGTCGTCCCGGTTCGTGGCAAAGTCGGCGACCTCGCCTCCATTTACAGCTTCAACGGCACCGGCACACTCATCTGGCAGTTGCTCGCTTCGCCGAAGCCCCTCTCCGACCTGGTAGAGGCGCTCGAGCACGAATATGCGGTGGAAACTTCCAAGGCGCACCATGATGTCACGCAATTTTTGAACGATATGCTCTCTGCGGGATTGATTGAAATCCGCCCGCGGGTCGAACTCCCTCTCGACCTGCCCGCGGCGGAGTTGACTTCGCGCGTGGAAATGGAAGCGGCCGGCTAGAAAAATCAAGCCTTTCTCAGACGACCAGAAAAAGGCAGATCGGGCAGGCTTAACAGATCATGGATCAACTGACATACGGAGCCTTCAGCGCGGACCTGCACGAAAAGCACGCGGGCCAGCGCGTGCCGTTGCAGGTGTCGATCGAAGTCACGCGCCGCTGCCCGCTCGAGTGCCAGCACTGCTACAACAACCTCCCCATGGGCGACCAGGAAGCCCGCCGCCGCGAAATGACCACCGAAGAGCATTTCAAAATGCTCGACGAACTGGTCGAGATGGGCTGCTTCTGGCTGCTCTACACCGGCGGCGAAATTTTCGCCCGCAAAGACTTCCTCGAAATCTACACCTACGCCAAGAAAAAAGGCTTCCTGATCACGCTTTTCACCAACGGCACGCTGATCACCGAAAAAATCGCCGATTATTTGTTGGAATGGCCGCCGTTTGCCATCGAAATTACGCTCTACGGCCGCACCCGCGAAACCTACGAAGCCCTGACCATGATTCCCGGCTCGTATGACCGCTGCCTGCGCGGAATCAAGCTGCTCAAGGAACGCGGCCTGCCGCTCACACTTAAGACCGTCGCAACCAGCATTAACAAGCACGAAGTTGCGGCCATGCGCCGCTTTGCCGAGGAAGAGATCGGGGTCAGGTTCAGGATGGACGGCCAGATCACTCCTCGCGTCGACTGCTCACAAAGCCCGTTAGCGGTAAGGCTGTCGGCGGAGGAAGTCGTCGCTCTGGACATGGCTCTGCCGAACTGCAAAAGCGAGTATCTCTCGCAGGTGGAGCGCGAGATCGAAGACTCTCGCACTCTGCCGCCGGCTGACTCGGTCTACCACTGCGGCGGCGGCGTGGGCGGGTTCGCAATCAATGCCTACGGGGAAGTCGGAATCTGCGTGATCTCCCAACAGGACACTTTCGATATTCGAAAGGCGGGGGTCAAGGCGGTGTGGGATGGTTCCCTGCTCGAGCTGCGAAATCGCAAGCGCTCCCGGATTACCAAGTGCGCTGAGTGCCGCATTCACTCTCTCTGCAGCATGTGTCCGGCGAATGGGGAAATGGAGAATGGCGACAAGGAAAGCCCGGTGGAGTTTCTCTGTAACATTGCCCTTCTTCGGGCTGCGGTTCTCGGAGTCGACGTGCCCGAACATGGAGAGTGTGAATTTTGCGCGGGCGGCATCCTGCATGACGAGGTAATTGAGTCTGCTCATCGGATCATAAACAACGAAATCAACGTGGAAAGCTGGTCAGGCCCTCAATACATTCTTCCCATCCTGGGGGCCTCAAACGCAATTGGTGGGTGCCGGGGCTGCGGGAATCACTGAAGGAACATGGTGTCGGCTGGGACTTGGTTTTGGGAAAACCCAGCGCTTTGCCACAAGGAATTTATGAATCTTAAGCCCGAGAAAGCCGGCGGTCAGAAGCCCTATGAGCCGCCTCGACTGGCCGCTATCAGCCTCCGCCCCGAAGAGGCAGTGTTAGGCGCCTGCAAGTCCCTGAGCACTGGGGGGACGAACGGGATTTGCGGCTCGTTCCGCGTGGGCTGCTCGAACATCGGCTCCTGAAGGAATCCTACTTATGATGGAAGCGACCGCCATCGATTCATGGCTGGAGCGATTCAGCGGCGCTGAACCCGCGCATAGCTGGGGCCTCAGCATAGGCGGAATCTCGCTGCACATTACTTGCGACCGCCACCATGAAACCATGATGTGTTCGCACCTCCAACCCTTTCAGGTCGATCCACAGTCCATCTTTGACATTCAGTTAACCGTCAAATCTGCTCCTGAACTCCCAAAAGCCTCATCGCACCCAGTTTTTGATTCCGGGACAACTTGGTCGTTGCGCCGGAGCGCAGACGGCCTTCTGTTCGATTTTTGTGACGCCTCGTTCGGAAACTTCCCGTATAAACGCCTGCTCGTCAACGAAGCGTTCACCCGTGCTCTTTTACAAATCAATCGCAATGCCTTTCGTCCCTATGAAGACAAACTGTCTCCACTCGCTTATCCCCTCGATGAACTTCTGATCATGCACCGCCTCACCCAGGAGCGCGCCATCGAGCTCCACGGTACCGGCATCGTCCGCGCTAACGGAATCGCGAATCTTTTCATCGGCCACTCCGGCGCCGGCAAAAGCACCACCACGCGGCTCTGGACCTCGCTCGAAGAAGTCGAAGTCCTCAGCGATGATCGAATCATAGTTCGACTGGATAAAGCCCGCTCCGACGATGGCCGCGACAGCATGGCGGGTCCCACTCAGATACGCATGTACGGTACGCCCTGGCACGGCGAGGCCATGTTTGCTTCTCCCAACAGCGCGCCGCTCACGCGCATCTTTGTCCTCGAACACGGCCACGGAAATAAAATTGCGCGCCTCTCGCGCAGCGAGGCCGTCGGCGAACTCTTTGCCCGGGCTTTCGTTCCCTTCCATCGCCACGAGTACCTGGAGAGCGCACTAAGTTTTCTGGAGCAACTGGTTTCGTCCGTCCCTTGCTATCGATATTCGTTCGAGCCCGATGAGCGCGCGGTAGAAAAAATTCTTCATTTCAATGACTGAGAACCAAGCCGATTCAGAGCAGTTCGAGGCCCTCAGCCGAGAACTTCTCCGGACGGGTTTGACTGTCCGTTTCCAGGCCCGCGGGGCCAGCATGTCCCCCTGCATCTGTGACGGCGAGATCGTCCACATTACTCCCGTAATTACTAGCAAATTACGAAAGGACGATATTGTTCTAGCCAAGGCCGATGAGCGATTTCTAATTCACCGGCTGGTCGTTGCCGATCCCGCGCACGATTTTTTTGTTACGCGCGGCGATTGCGGCATGCAAGACGACCCTTCGGTGCGCGGCGATCAGATTCTTGGGCTGGCCGTCGCCAAAGAAATCGCGCTCGGGAACAAAATCGTGCGGACAAAATTGACAGGAATCCATGGCAAAACGTGGCGTTCTCTCGCCTGCGTGAAATCTGCGGCCGGCCGTCTCCTGCGCAAAGCGGGATTGCGCAAGCCAGTGCCCGGCAGCACGCTGCTGGCGGTTCTTTTCGTTCTATTTTCAACCGTTCATTCCCGCGGCCAGGTCGTTGTGGACACCAATCCCAGCACCAGCGCCAGCGCCGACCTCGTCGGTTCGGGAACTCAAACCCTCAGCTTCACGCATACGACCTCCGCTACCGCGAACCGCGTCTTGCTGGTCGGCGTTTCCATGAACATCGCCAACGCCCCCACCACCGGAGTGGTCGGCATCACCTATAACGGCGCCGCGCTGAATTTTGTCGGAGCCCAGAACGACTCCTCGAACACCCGCCGCGTCGAGCAGTGGTATCTGCTCAATCCCGCTTCGGGGACCAATCTGCCGATCATCGTCTCGGTGAATATTCCCGCGGCCGCAACCGTGGGCGTGGTTGCCGGAGCGACCGTTCTTACCGACGCGGATCAGACCGTGCCGCTTGGCACCTTCGTTTCCGCTTCCGGTGAATCCACAGGTTGCATAGCCAGCACGGCTGCTGGCAATTCTCAGTGCAACTCGGCCCTGGATGCCCCCAGCGTCGTTAACGGCATGGTGTTCGACACGCTGTCGGTTGGTCTGGGAACAATCGCCATCAATGGTCCGCAGGCTTCGCAATGGAATTTGGCCTCAGGCGGAACTTCTCCCATTGCCACGCAGGACCTCAATGGCTCTGCCAGCACGCGGGCGGGCGCGCCATCGGTTCCTCTGGCGGAAAATTTCAACGAAGTGCTCACCCTCACCTCCGCCACGGCCCGCGCCATCGGGGTGAATCTCTCGTCGGTCACTCCGAGTACCACTACGTTCACTCTCACAAAAGTGGCCAATGCCGGCGGCGGCAGGACGGTGTACACCGGAACCATCACCGGCGGTGGAGGCAACGCCTACGTCGGAGCCACCGTGGTCGTCGCCGGTTTTACCAACGCTAACGACAACGGAACGTTCACCTGCACCGCGTCCAATACCACTACGCTCACGCTCAACAACGCTAACGGCGTCGCCCAGACCCACGCCGCCACTGCGACCGTGACCACCAGCGCCACTTATTCCGGAACCATCACCGGTGGCGCGGGGAATGCCTACAACGGATTAAACGCCACCATCAGCGGCTTCACCAACGCCGGAAATAATGGGACCTTCGCCATCACGGCGTCTTCCGCTACTTCAATCACCGTCAGCAACGTGGCTTCGGTTGCCGAGACGAATACCGGCACCGCAGTTATTCCAACCGGCACCAGCACGCTTTATACGGGCACGATTACCGGAGGCCTCAACAACGGTTTCGCCGGCGACAGTTTTGTGATTGCGGGATTCTCCACGGCCTCCAACAACGGAACTTTCACCTGCACCGCTTCTACCCCCACAACCCTGACGTGCAACAACACCGCCGGCGCCACTCAAACTCACGCGGGTACGGCCACCACCAACGCAACCTTCAACTGGGTGCAAGGGGCAATCTCGGTCAATCCCAGTACCGCCGATATCGGCGTCACCACCAGCGTGGCCAGTGCGGTCTTCACGGGCCAGAACACCACCTACACCACCACCATTTTCAACAACGGTCCATCTCCGGCCAATGGCGCATCGGTCACGATCACCTGGCCATCCTCAATGACGGTGGTTTCGATTACCCCGAGTTCGGGCACCACGTGCACCGCCGCTCCGCCGCCGATCACCTGCACCCCGCCCACGCCATTCACAA
>DATLKM010000298.1:0-1907 GCA_035538435.1 Binatia bacterium | reverse complement strand
GATTCGGTCGATCCCGCGGTAGGAATTCAGCTTCACAAAAAAGTCGGCGACCGCGTGTCAACGGGCGAACCCCTTGCCACCATTCACTACAATGCGGAGGATCGTGCCGCCCGCGCGCGCCGCATGCTTGAGGAAAGCTACGAGATCGCCGATTCCGCGCCGGCGCTGCCGCCGCTGATTCATCGCGTCATCGGCAGGAGTTGAGAGACAACCGAATGGGACACTACACCGGCATTCTCGGTCTGCTCGCCATGCTCACGCTGGCGTACATTTTCTCCACCAACCGGCGCGCCATCCGGGGGAAGACTGTCGCCTGGGGACTGGGTCTGCAAATTGCTTTCGCCATTTTTGTTTTGCGAATCGACATTGGCCGCAGGATGTTTCAGGTCGCGGGCGACGCCGCCAACCGCATGCTGGCCTACTCGTTCATTGGCTCACAGTTCATTTTCGGCGAACTGGGCAAGCAGAATTCCAACATCGGTTTCATCTTCGCCTTCCAGGTGCTGCCCGTGGTCATTTTCATCTGCGCGTTCTTTGCGATTCTCTATCACATCGGCGTCATGCAGATCATCATCCGCATCGCGGCCTGGCTCATGACGCGAATCATGGGCGCCAGCGGCGCGGAGTCGCTCAACGTGGCGGCCAGCATTTTCATGGGACAGACTGAAGCGCCGGTTACCATTCGTCCGTTTCTGCCCGACCTGACACGCTCGGAACTGATGACGGTGATGACCAGCGGCATGGCGCATGTGTCGGGTTCCATCATGGCCGCCTATTTCGCCTTCGGCGCCGAACCGAGGCACGTGCTAAGCGCGGTAATCATGACTGCCCCCGGAACCATTCTTATTTCCAAAATGCTGGTGCCCGAAACCGAGCAGCCGAAAACCGCGGGCAAAGTGGTGATGAGTGAAAGCGAAGAGAAGAAAGAGCACCAGGAGAATCTTCTCGGTGCCATTGCACGCGGAACCGGCGATGGCCTGCACATGGCGCTCAATATCGGAGCGATGCTCATCGCTTTCCTGGCGCTGATCGCGCTGTTCGACGGCATTCTCGGCGGCATTCACCGCCACATCGGGTGGTTTCCGGCGAGCCTGGAAAGCGTTCTCGGCGTTTTGTTCTCGCCGATCGCGTGGCTCATCGGCATCCCGTGGCGTGACTGCCCCGCGATCGGCAATCTGCTGGGCACGCGCATGGTGCTGAACGAACTGGTTGCGTTCTCCATGCTCGGCCCGCAGAGGGCCATCCTCGATCCGCGGTCGTTCACCATCGCCACGTTCGCGCTGTGCGGTTTTGCGAATTTGAGCTCTATTGGAATCCAGATCGGCGGCATCGGCGCGCTGGCTCCGAATAAAAAAGGCGAACTCGCCCGTCTGGGCGTGCGCGCCATGCTGGCGGGAACCATGGCCAATTTGATGTCGGCCTCGATTGCGGGAATGCTGCTGTCGTGATCGCTCGGAGGAACTCACGGTGAAGCGCTTTACAACCCTAGCTATTATTTTTTTCACTCTCTCGTTCGCGTCTCTGAGGGCCTTCGCTCAATCTCCCCGGCGCGTGATCATCGACACCGATCCCGGCACCGACGACGCCATGGCAATTCTTCTTGCGCTGAATTCTCCGGAATTCAAAGTCGAAGCCCTGACCGTCGTTCCCGGTAACGTGGAAGGCTGGCAAGGGCTAGAAAACGCGCTCAAGATCGTTTCCCTCGCGAACCGGTGCGACGTTATCGTTGCCGGCGGAGCCCAGCATCCACTGAATCAGAAGCTGATTACCGCGCAATATTGGCACGGAAAAAATGGGCTCGCCAACATTGAGCTACCGCCATCAAAGTGCAAAGCCGATCCGCGTTTCGGCCCCGATCTCATCATCGAGCTGGTTCACAAGTATCCGCACGAAATCACTCTGATTCC
>DATLKM010000297.1:0-10602 GCA_035538435.1 Binatia bacterium | reverse complement strand
GCATAAAACGGGCTCTTAACGACGTTGACGTACATCTTCATCCACGGATGCTGGTTGCACTTCACCGGCAGCATGATTTCTTCGCGGGCGAAGTTTTTCTCCAGCGGCGCAGAGGATGGCGGCTGCGACTCGTTCCACTCGCGATTGTCTTTCGGCGTGGGATGGATGTTGTGGGTGGTCTGGTCGTCGTTCTTGATTTCCACGTTCTGGCCTGCCATTACCCCCAGCACATGGGGATGATACTTGCAGCCGCTCTGGTCGAGCACAACGGCGGTCGCCGGCGGGTCAAAGGTGCGGGTGCCGAGGCCGTCTTTTACATAAACGAAAACATTGGCCAAGTCGCCGCTTGCCACCACGATGTTTTCCGATTCATTGGCGCCCTTGCATGCCGGGTCCTGGCTCATATCGATCTTCGCTGGCTTGGGCGCGGCACCGTCGAATTTCACCGTTCCGTTGACTGTCGCGACGGTATTCGGATCGATGGGCGTGGCGGCGGGAGCGGCCGGAGCCGCAGCGGGCGTGTTGGCGGATTGTTCGGTGTTTTCTTTTTTATTGCAAGCGATGAGAAACGCAGCGCAGACGAGCAGGATGCTGATGGCCGTCCAGAGTTTTCGGTTATTCATGATGTCGCCTTTCGTCAGGGTTAGTAGTCAGTGCCTTGAAATCGGGATGTCTCTTCGCGGTGCCGCAGCGCCGCTCCTACGCGGCTGAGCAGGCATTCTTTTGGAACCGTTCATTCTACCGCGTGCCCCCGTTGCCAGGTTGCCCGGAATCGGTGGAGGCGCGACGCCGTTTCGTCTGCGGCTGCATTGCCGCTGATTTCGCGTGTGGCATGGAGGCCGCGACTTTCCGTTGTTCTTCCGCCGTTAATTGGAAGATGTAATCGGTCAGCAGCTTGCGATGGTCGCCCGTGTAGCCCTGGAACGAGGGCGGCGTCGGGCCGGCAAATACCCATTGATTGTTCTGCTCGCGGAATAATCCCGAGGGCATCGACGTGCCCGGGCTCACGGCTTGTGGATCGGTGATCCAGCGCTCCACCCAGTCCGGCTTCAGGCGTTCTTTCGCCAGCAGGAAATTCGGCGCAGTGGCAATCTTGTCATGATTCGGATCGCCCGTGGCATGGCACTTCAGGCATGGGGCCGCTGTGCTCGAAAACAGGCTGCGCGCCATGTCGGTTTCTTTCGCTGAGAGCACCGGGACCTGCTCAGGAATGTACGGCAACGGCTGCTGCGACAGCGCCTGGAAGAAGCGCACCAGCTTGCGCAGTTCGTTATCGGAGAACGAGAACGTCGGCATGCGAACTTTAAGATACGGGCGCACGCCGTTGCGGTTTGTGTCGGTGGTGCTGAGTGCGGGGTTGGAAAGGAACCGCCGCAGCCACTCGGGATCGACGCGCGCGCCTTCGGTCAGAAGCTTGGGGGGCAATTGCTCCTGCGCATCCTGATACTGTTTCATTCCCATCAGGACTGTTTGCTGGCCGGGGATAAACTGGTGGCAGCCCATGCAGTTGTATTTCTTGACGATCCACCAGCCTTCCTGAATGTCGCGGCGGGTGTCGCCGGGCTTGTACTGGTAGCTGGCGGGAAGGGAAGTCTCCTCACTGCCCATCAGGAACGTGGTGAGATCGCGAATCTGATCTTTCGTGAGATGGACGTTGGGCATGCGCAGCTTTTCGGTTTCACCCTTCACCATGCCCTCGTCGTAAACGTTTGGTTCGGCGAGTTTGTGTTCGAAAAAGCCTTTGTGGTCGTACCAGGGCTTCTTCGCGGCGCCGTCCGGCAAGCGGGCCAGATCCTCCTGATTCTTGATCGGTTCGGCGTCGTCGCCGCCGCGCTGCGCTTTTTCCGTGAACAGCGCAAAATCCAGCCGCTCGATCGGTTTACTGCCTTCGAAGGTCAGCTCTGTTCCGATGCGGCCTTCATCTTCCATGCCCGCGATTTCGTGGCATCCGGAGCAGCCGAAATGCCGCACCCACTTCTTGCCTTCTTCTTTCAGGGCGGGATCGTCCATATAGGCGGCTTGAGGATAAGATGACGGATCCTGCTTTTTCTGCGTTATCAAATATGAGGCGATGTCTTCGGCGTCCTCCGGAGACAGGCGCAGGCTTGGCATCACGGTCATGTTCTGCACTTGCAGTTCGTGGCCGTCGTTGGGGCAGGTACTGTGGTCGAGGTCGAACTGATACGGCAATCCCTTCTTCGCGTAGTCTTCCGGCCCGATATCTTTCTTTTCGTAAGGGCAATACGGGCGCGTTCGCTCACGGGCGTTGTGAATCCAGCGCACAAGATAATCGTAGTTGTCTTTTTCGCCGACCCGGGAAAGATTGGCGGCAAACGTCCCGCCCTGCGTTTGATCGCCTTCGCCGATCGAGTGGCAGGCCAGGCAGCCGCGCTCTTCGAATAATTCTTTGCCGTGGGCGGCGTTGCCGGGCTTGCGCTTGGGCAGAGCATCGGTAAAGGCAGACTGCCAGATGAAAGCCGAGATCGCCTGAATCTGATGGTCGTTCAGGCGGAAGTTCGGCATCTTCGTTGCCGGCCTGAAATCCGTCGGCTTCTTCAGCCAGACCGGAATCCAGTTCTTGTTCAGCTTCAGCCGGATGTCTTTCAAATTCGGCCCGACTTTTTTCATGTCCTGCATCAGGCTGTGCGATTGGAAATCGAGCTGTTGCAGGCGGCCGTCGAGCTTGCTGTTGGCTACGCGCAGATCCACCGCCTGCGTGTTCAGCTTATTCGCTTCTTCGTTCGATTCGGCGGAATCGGCCTGTTTCATCAGATCGGCCGATTGCTTGCCGTTGTCGATCTTCTGGTTTTCAATCTGCTTGATCTGCTGGCTGAGGGCATTCAGATCGTCCGGCTCTTTGTCATACCCCTCGTAACGATGGCAGCCCATGCAGCCGCGTTGGCGGAAGAGATCTTTCCCGTTATTGATGGTTTGAAATTGCGTGTCGCCGCTTACCAGCACCATATCGGCGGCGTGGCAGTTCTGGCAGCCCGCCTGGGCATTTTCTTTGGGATAAAGCGGCCACAGCCAGTGCTCATAATTTCCGTGCGCCTTTTCGACGCTGGTGGTGGCGCGGCCATTGCCCTGGTGGCAAGGCGAGCAGCCGAATTTCTCCGGTTCGTGAATCCTCAACAACTCCGGCGCGGGATGGCTGGCGAAGGCGTCGGCGTATTCGTCCGGTTTCTTCTCGCCCTTGGCCTCCATGGAGACGGCGGTGATCTTCAGCGGCTCGCGCGCGTTCATGTGGCACGATTCGCAGCGGTCGACAATATTGGCCTCCGCTACGTTGATCTGCACCAGCGCGGGAACCCACTCCGTGGCGCGTTTCTTAAGGCCGTCGATCTGCTGCGGTGTCAGGTCGACCATGTGTTCGGTCACGTAGTCGTCCATTTTGGTTTTGGCAGCTGTGACCGGCTTGAGAACGCCGCCAAGTTCCAGGCTTAGTTTAGTGCGCTCGTCGCGGATGTCGTTGTAGGTTTTTTCCAGTTCCTCGAAGTCATAGTCCTTCTTGCTGCCGTCGGGGAATTCGACTGTCGCCTTCTTGGCTTTGTATTGCTTGATTTCTTCCTGCTTGCTCTTCTTGGCGGAATCGCTGGTCGAGGTTTCCTCTTCGTAGGTAAGTGCATTTACATAGGCGCGGCGGTCGGTGAATACGCTCTGCACAGCTAGCAGACGGGCGCTGGCGTCATCGAGTTTGCGCCGCACTTCGTCTGACTGGGGCTTTGCTTCCTGATAGGCTTTTTCGAACGACTGTTTGAGCGCAAGGTAATCCGGATTCTGCTCGATTCCTTTTTCCGAATTCGACGACTTGGAGCGCGCGTTGTTCAGGAACGCGGGATAGCGTTGACTCCACTGCTCCTGATATTCCTTCCAGGGACGCTGGCCCCAACCTTCGTCCCATAACGCCCAGAACAACGTCGCCATGAGGATCACGATGGAGATCAGGTAATAGGCGGCGAACGACTTGCTTGTGATCGGGTCCTGCTCGGGAGTCGGTTTGTCGGGCAATGCATCCTCCGAAACTGGGCTCTCTTCAAACTTTGTGATTCCGGACACGCGCGCAGCGCGGTGAGAAACCTGCTGTCGCCCTGCACCGGCAGAAAAGCAACTTCCTCACCGGTCTTCCTGACCGGCTCGGAATGACGTGGTGACAGCGGTGAAAAGCCAACAGCCAACGACCAGCTACGCCGTTCAAACGTTGAACCACGGCGTAATCCACACGTACTTGATATGCCAGAGCAGCCGCAGTCCCATCTTCAGGGGCAGGGCGACCATGGTCAGCAGTAGAAATTGAGTGAGCGAAAATTGCAGCAGGCTCATGCGCCTGAAATCCTTGCCCATGTAGCGGCGGAACAGCGAGTACACAATGAATCCGCCGAGCAGATAATAGCCGCCGACGATGATCGCTCCGAAAATGCTCTTACCAAGGTTCGAAGTGATTCCAAAAATATCCGGCAAGTCGCGATTCACCTCGTAAATCAGGCGATTGTGGTCCCAGGTCTGGCCCGGCCAGAACCACTGCCAACCGGGGCCGCGAATGAAAGTGCCGATGATGATCATCGCCACCCACAAAACGACAAAGCCGAACATGAAGGTCGAGATCGAAAACTTGCGCTGCTTCCAGGTGTAATAACCGCTGCCCAGCGGGTTCGTATCTACGTAAGGAATGACCATCAAGCCGATGATGATCATGGTGGGCATGACCACGCCCGCGATCCAGGGATCGAAATAAACCAGCATTTCCTGAAGCCCCAGGAAATACCACGGCGCCTTCGCGGGATTCATCGTCAGGTTGGGATTGGCCGGCTCTTCAAGCGGCGCGTTCAGCGTGATGGACCAGACCATCAGAACGATGGTGACGATGATGGCGGCGAGAAACTCCACCCGCAGTAAAAACGGCCAGACGTGGACTTCCTTTTGCCAGCCCGGCTTGAACGGCCAGGTCTTGCGATGATGCGTCTTGGCCAGGGCGGCGTCGCCTTCGAGCTGCTCGATCAGCAGATCGTTGGCATGGGCCTGCTTCCACGCCAGATACATATAGAAGATGAGTAGAGGGATCAGGCCTACGATCGGAACGTTGTCAGGGGCAGAGCAAATTTCCCAGAGTTGTCGCCAGTCCATAGGTTCTCCACGTCTCATGTAAGGACAGCCGCCCTTGGCTGTCGCAATATGAATCTTTATTCTCCCGCTGCCTTCGGCCCTCTTCGCGGCTTGTCGGCTTCTTCCGCCAGCATCACCGGAGCCGGACCGGAAATTCCGCCGTCTTTGCGCACACGCCAGAAATGCACGATCATCAACACCGATGCCACAATCGGAATGCCGATGCAGTGCCAGATGTAAGACCTCAGCAAAGCGTTGGCATCGACGATCGATCCGCCAAGCAGCCCGAAGCGCACGTCGTTATACGGCGTCATGCCCAACTGCGCGCCGAATGGGCCTTCATGGCCCAGCAGCGGCGTGGCGCGGGCCATGTTCGTGCCCACGGTGACGGCCCAGAAACCAAGTTGATCGTCGGGCAGCAGATATCCCGTGAACGAAAGCAGCAGGGTGAACACCAGCAGCAGCACGCCGATGTTCCAGTTGAACTCGCGAGGCTTTTTGTACGAGCCGGTCAAAAAGACCCGGAACATGTGAAGCCACACCGCAATGACCATCAGGTGCGCTGCCCAGCGGTGCATGTTGCGCAAAATCTTGCCGAACGGAACGTCATGCTCGAGATAGAGCACGTCGCGAAATGCCTGCACCTTGGTCGGGTGGTAATAGAACATCAGCAGCACGCCGGTATAGGTGAGAATGATGAACAGCAAAAACGTAATGCCGCCCATCCCCCACGTGTAGCTGTAGCGCACCGCGTCGCGATTGATCTTGGCCGGATGTAAGTGCAGGAAAACGTTCGACAGGACGCCCAGCGCGCGGTTGCGTGGCGTGTCGTCGTGCTTGTGGCGGAAGATCGAAGTGTAGACCTGGGTTTTGGTCGGATCTTTCAGCCCTTCGATCTGTTCCTTGGCTTTGGTCGGGATGTCGACCTTCATGGCCTGAATGTCGTCTTTGACGCGATCGATCAGGCCTGTTTTGCCGTTGCCATTTTTGCCGTTTGTCTCGTCTGCCATAATTAAGCCCGCAAATTAAGTAGCGCTGATGATGCCATTCCGAACACGCGCGAAGCGCGGGTGAGGAACCTGCTTTTTTCCCCCGCTACACTCCGGTCAAGAACGCTCCCGGATCGTTAAAGTGCGACGGTTGCCCTTTCGGCCACTGGAAAAGTCTCGAAGTGTCCACAATGATCTGCCCGTCCGGGGCCAGTTCGATTTTGGCGCGGTCCATGGGGCGCGGCGCCGGGCCTTCGAAATTGATTCCTTCGCTGTCATAGCCGCTGCCGTGGCAAGGGCACTTGAACTTGTTCTCGCTCGGCTTCCAGTCCGGAGTACAGCCGAGATGGGTGCAGCGCGCGTAAATCACAAAAAGACGGTCTGGGGTGCGGTCCACCCAGATGCGGTATTTCTGCTGGAATTTCGTATCCACGCCGAGTGCGAATTCCGAGGGGTACCCGATTTTAAAAACTGTGTTGGGTTCGAAGAGAGTGCGGGGAAGAAAGAATCGGAAGAAAGCCAGAAACCATGCGGTAAGGAAGGCAGTAACGCCGGCCCAGACTAATCGCCGCCGCCGCCGGTCAACATCGGTGTTGCTGGGGCCGGTGGCGGCCAATCCGCCTGCTGCCGCCGCCTTGGACGTTCCGACCGCAGGCGTGCCGACATATTTTGTGGCGTCGACTTTTGTCGCTTCCGCGCCCGCCGCGGGTTTCGCTGCTTCGGGAGTCGGAGTGGGCCCAGGGCCCTCCGGTTCCGCCATGTGTTCCTCCTGATTGACTTCTGGTAAAACCGCCATCCGAAGGCCGGACTTGCGGTTCTCACTCGCGATCGATCAATCTGCCGCCATTAACTCCGGCGTATCGAACACCTCGGTCCCTAGCGCTTCGGTCACCAGTTGCGCCAGCGCCGCAATAAATTTTGGCGAATCGTTCAGGCCGGCTGTCATTTCGAACTGCGTAAAACCCAGCCGCCGCGCCTGCTCGCGCGCCTCGTGATCGATTTCTCCCAGCGTTTCCACGTGGTCGGAAACGAAGGCCACGGGAACGATGCAAACCTCGCGTTTGTTTTCTTCCGCCAGTTCGTGCAATGTGCGGTGCAGCGAAGGCTGAAGCCACTTGCTGGCGCCCACTTTGCTCTGATAGCAAAGCGAGTGCCGGTTTCTCCAGCCGCCGCGCTGCATCAAAAGCGAAACCGTTTCTTCAATGTGCCGTTGATAGGGGTCGCCCTTGGCGATTACCGACAGCGGCACGCTGTGTGCGCTGAAGACCAGTTCGGGCCGGTCGCGATCGGCAAACCGCGCCAGAGCCTGGTCGATTTTTTCCACCACCGAATCGATATACGCCGGATGCCGATAGAAAGGGCCTACCTTGCGGACCGGAACATTGCCGTGAAACCGGCGGTTCCACTCGTTCAGGCTGCTGCCGGTCGTGGTCGAGGAATACTGCGGATACAGCGGCAGTAAAACGATCTCATCGCAGCCGGCCGCTTCGATTTCGGCCACAGCTTCGGCTGTGAAGGGATGCCAGTAGCGCATGGCGACAAAGCAGCGGGCATTGATGCCTTGATCGTTTAATTCCGCTTCCAGTGCCTGGGCCTGGCGTTCGGTAAAGCGGCGGATCGGCGAACCGCCGCCGATGGTGGCGTAGTGATGCTGCACCTTGCGCGAACGCGTGGCCGAGATGATTTTGGCGAGCGGTCGGCGCCCGATCCGGGCAAAAGGAAAGTCGATAATGTCGGGGTCGCAGAAAAGGTTAAAAAGGAAAGGCTCAATCGCAGCCAGCGTATCCGGCCCGCCCAGCTGAAACAGAACCACCCCCACACGCCGTGTTGTAAGCGTCATCCCCCTGATTCCCCAGAACGGGCGAATTTACTCCGGTTCAGGGTAGAGAGTCAATGGTGAAAATGTAATAACTGAGCAAAAAGAAAAGCGCGGCCCGAAAAGCCGCGCTGGTGGCCGGGTTTCACTGAGCTACGGCAGGCGCAAATCTGCATGCTCCGGCACTACAACCTGATGGCGCTCGCCTCCGGCCCAGAACAGCACGCGCAAGACCTTGTGCACCTGCGGGTCGGGGTCGACGCCCATGCTGCGGTTATCGACCCGGACGAACAACTGGCCGTCACGCTTGTAACTGCGCAAGGTATCGGTAACATCGGCGAAATGCCCCGCGCCGCCGTAAAACGCGCGCATGATGTGCAGTTCGCGATCATGCCACTCGTATCCGCGGTCGGGGTCGAGCATCAGGTTGACGTGCGCATATTCGGGGAAGCGAAATTCTTCCACATTCCCGTCCCAGTGGCGGACGCGAATAAAGAGTTCCTTCACGTGGCCGCGGGCGGGATCGGCGCCGAAAGTCTGATCCGTAACGTCGAAGCGCAGAACGCCATCATGCATAAATGAGCGTACCTGCGGAGTAACGTCAATGCGGCGGCCTCCGGATCCGTATTCGGCCGCAACCAGCTCGCCGCCCTGCGCCGCAGCCGCAACGCAGAACATAAATACACATGCCAGACATGCCAACCGACCCGTGATGTTTTTCATTTTCATAACACGCCCCTTGCAGATGTGAGTTTGAGTAAGGAGCGAAGTATAAATTGAAAACTCCGCAGGGGGAAGAGGCGCCTGGCTCAGACCTCGCGCGCGCAAATGCTAATCGCCGGTGCCGCTGAGCGATATGCCTTGCCGGCCGCCGCCGCCATTGTCGTCGATGTACAACATGCCGTTTTGCGGGCCCGTGTTTTTCGGATCGAAGGTCACGCCGATCATGCAACTGGCTCCGGCATTGAGTTGCGCCGGGCAGTTGTTGCCCTGGTGGTAATTGTTGCGCGCGTCCATAAACTTGATCCCGCTGATCGTGACCGCCCCGCTGCCCTGGTTGGTCACGACGACCTGCTGCGGCGGGCTTTTGGTGCCCACTTTCTGATTCCCGAAACTCAGGCTCTGCGGCGCAACCGCCATCACCGTGCCCATGCCAAAAAGTTCAATCACCTGCGGCCTGCTTGAAGCGCTGTCGATCAGGGTCATCAGGCCGGTGGTACTGCCTTGTGCGGTCGGAACGAAAGTGATGCCGAGATCGCAGGTTGCGCCCGGGGCCACGCTCTTGCCGCAGTTGTCGGTCAAATGAAACGGGCTGTGCACGGTGATCGAAGCAATGGACAGCGCGCCCGTGCCGCTATTGGTGAGCTTGACGGTTTGCGGCGCGCTGGCGGTGCCGACCAGTTGCACGGGAAAACTCACGGGACTGGTCGGCGAAAAACTGGCTGCGCCGGTGTTGAGCAGGATTGTGACATGGGTAGTGTTATAGTCGGCAAGCACAAGATCGGGTTTGTGGTCGCCGTTAAAGTCGCTCGCGGCAACGAACGTGACCTGCCTGCCTTCCGGATAGAAATCGCCCGGCTGGAACGTGCCATCGCCATTGCCTGCGAACACGGTGGCTCCAGCCGGCCCGAGTGAGGAGCCGAAATTGGCAGCGACAAGATCCACGCCGCCGCCGGTGAGACGGCCAGATGTAACCCATATAGGAAACGGAGCTGCGTAGTTCACACCAGGCTGGAAAGTTCCATCGCCGTTGCCCAGCCATACGCCGACTCCGACGCCTTCAAAGTTGGCGACTGCAAAATCGAGCTTGCCATTGTTTCTGAAATCTGCCACTGCAATCGAGACGGGTGAGGTATCGCCACTGTAGCTTGCGCCCTGGCGGAAGGTTCCGTTGCCATTACCAAGAAGGATATTCACGGTGCTGTCGGATCCGAATTCGCCCGCCGTTACGAGATCGAGCTTGCCGTCGCCGTTGAAGTCGCCTACGCCGAGGGCCGCGACTACAAATGGGGGCTGGGTGATGATGGCGCTTTCGAAGGTTCCGTCCCCGTTCCCCAGGAGAACACTGATCCCGCCGCTAGCACCCGAGTTGATTGTGACCAGATCGGGTATTCCGTCGCCGTTGAAATCGCCGACGGCAACGAAAGCCGGAAAGGACGAGAGCGGGACTTGGGTTGCTGGTTGGAAGGTTCCGTCGCCATTTCCCAACAAAATGCTTACATAGTCGCTCAGGGAGTTCGCCACGGCTAGGTCCAGGTTGCCATCGCGATTGAAATCGGCGGCCACAATTGAAATCGGCCCGACACCCGCTTCGTAGCTCACGGGAGGGCGGAACGTTCCATCCCCATTTCCCAAGAGGATTGATACTCCCCCGTCCGGACAGCATCCGTTGGCCACGGCAAGATCAAGTTTGCCATCATGGTTGAAGTCCCCGACGGCGATGGACGAGGGACTTTCCTGCGCGACAAAGGCACCCCGAGCCTCAAACTGCCCCGCCGCGGATAAGTCTAAGAGGAGCGGGAACGCGGCCAGTAGGGCCGCGCAAACGAACCTGGAGAAGAGTCTTGTCATGTTAAGCACCGCAGGAGCAACTCTGGCGGCGCGCGTTTCAGGAACTCCACCGCACGCCTCGGGGAGGAAGCCCAGCCAATTTACCACTTCCACGTAAGAACTACCACGGAATTCCTGGTTTGTTCG
>DATLKM010000296.1:0-11725 GCA_035538435.1 Binatia bacterium | reverse complement strand
GCTGGGCGGAAAATCCCCATTCATTATTTTTGAAGACGGCGATCTCGACAGCGCCGTGGAAGGACTGGTCGATGGCATCTGGTTCAACCAGGGTCAGGTGTGCTGCGCGGGATCGCGCTTGCTGATGCAGGAGAGCGTCGCCGAAGCCTTGATCGCCAAGATTCGCGAGCGGATGAGCACGCTGCGCATTGGGTCGCCGCTCGATAAAGCCATCGACATCGGCGCGATTGTGGCGCGAGTGCAACTGGAGCGTATCGAGCGCATGGTGCGGCAGGGAATCGAGGAAGGCGCAACCTGCTGGCAGCCGCAGATCGAATTGCCCTCGCGCGGGTTTTATTATCCGCCAACGCTGTTGAGCAACGTGCACCCGACCTCGATCGTGGCGCAGCAGGAAATTTTTGGCCCGGTGCTGGCGGCGATGACCTTTCGCACGCCGAGCGAAGCCGTTGAACTCGCCAACAATACGGTATACGGCCTGGCCGCCTGCGTGTGGAGCGAGAACATTAACGTGTCGCTGCATGTGGCGGCGCAGTTGAAGGCTGGCGTGGTGTGGGTGAACTGCACCAACATGTTCGACGCGGCCTGCGGTTTCGGGGGATATCGCGAAAGCGGCTTTGGCCGCGAAGGCGGCCGCGAAGGGCTGCGGGAATATCTGACGCCGAAGTGGTTTAACGATGCTCCGAAACTGGCGGGCGCGGCCCCTCGAAAATCGGAGCCTGCAAATCAGGAAGAAACCGCCGCGGGAGTGCCTGCCATCGACCGCACGGTGAAGCTTTACATCGGCGGAAGGCAAGTTCGGCCCGATTCCGGCTACAGCATGGAAGTGCGCTCGCCCAACGGACAACTGCTGGGCGAAGCTTCGCTGGGCAATCGCAAAGATCTTCGCAACGCCGTGGAAGCCGCGCGCAAGGCAACTGCGTGGTCGAAGGCGACGGCGCACAATCGCGCGCAGGTGCTGTATTATTGCGCCGAAAATCTTTCCGAGCGGCGCGAAGAAATCGTGCGCGGGCTGGGTGCGGCAGTCGGGTCGGCCCAGGCGGAGGCCGAGATCGAGCGCGGCATCGAGAGAATTTTTTCCTACGCGGCATGGGCCGACAAGTTCGACGGCGCGGTGCACAATCCCCCGTTTCGCAATATTTCCATTGCCATGAATGAGCCTTTGGGAACCGTGGGCGTTATTTGTCCGGCGGAAGCGCCACTGCTCGGATTCCTCTCCCTTGTGCTGCCCCTGCTGGCTATGGGGAATACGGTGGTCGCAGTCCCCTCTGAGACTTATCCGTTGATTACCAGCGATCTGTATCAGCTTTTCGATACCAGCGACATGCCCGCGGGCGCGGTGAACATTGTCAGCGGCTACGTTTCACAGTTGCTGAAGACGCTGGCTGAGCACGACGACGTCGATGCGATCTGGTGTTTCACGGATCAAGACGGCGCTTCGGCGGCGAAAGCCATGTCGGTGGGAAATCTGAAGCAGGTTTTCACCAACGAAGGCCGGGCCATCGACTGGTTCGATTCGAAGGTGGCCGAGGGACGCTGGTATCTGGAACACTCCACGCAAGTGAAAAACATCTGGGTCCCTTACGGCGAGTAGAAGAAGTCTCAATTTGGTGATCGCGATCACAGCCTCCTGAGGCCGCCGTCACCTTTGTCCTTCCTGGACACAAATCTTCCGTGCCTCCGATTGCTTTTGTTCCCCCGCGGGACTAGCATAGTCGCGTACTTTTCTCCACGCCCCTTCGTTGGCGTTCGCTATGCAAGTTGCTTTCGTATTCCGGTATTCCGTTCATTCTCGGTTCAAAACCGTTCGTTCAATTTCAAGTGTGTAGTCAGGAGGAACATATGGGCATCGCAGTATCAGCGCAGATTCATCCCCAGGTCGTGGACTTCATCGAGAAGCCGCGGCCCATGTTGATTGATGGCAAGTGGGTCGGTTCAATCTCAGGCAAGACATTTCCTACCTACAATCCGGCCACTGGCGAAGTTCTGGCGCAGGTGGCGGAAGGCGACCGCCAGGACGTAGAACTGGCCGTGAAGGCGGCGCGCAGGGCGTTCGATAATGGCCCATGGCGCAAGCTGACCGCCTCCGAGCGCGGACGATTGATTTGGAAGCTCGCCGATCTGTTGGAGCAGCACACCGAAGAGTTTGCCTATCTGGAAAGCCTGGACAACGGCAAGCCGTTGACCATCGCACGAGCCGCCGATGTGCCGCTCGCGGTCGACCTGTTCCGCTACATGGCAGGATGGACGACCAAAATCGAAGGCAACACGATTCCGCTTTCCGTGCCCTACACGCCCGGCGCGAAGTATCTGGCGTACACCTTGCGCGAGCCGGTGGGCGTGGCGGCCCAGATTATCCCGTGGAATTTCCCACTGTTGATGGCGGCATGGAAGTTGGGTCCGGCGCTGGCGACAGGTTGCACGGTCATCTTGAAACCAGCCGAGCAGACGCCGCTTTCGGCGCTGCGTCTGGGCGATTTGATCAATGAAGCCGGGTTCCCCGACGGCGTGGTCAATATTGTGCCGGGTTACGGCGAGACGGCGGGCGCGGCGCTTGCCGGCCATCCCGATGTCGATAAGATTGCTTTCACTGGGTCGACAGAAGTGGGAAAGCTGATCGTTCATGCCGCGGCCGGTAATCTGAAGAAAGTTACGCTCGAACTGGGCGGCAAGTCTCCCAACGTCGTGTACAAGGACGCCGATCTGGACACGGCGATTCCCGGCGCGGCCAGTGCAATCTTCTTTAATCACGGCCAGTGCTGCTGCGCGGGTTCGCGGCTTTATATTGAGAAGCCGATCTTTGACCGCGTGGTGGAAGGCGTGGCCGAGTACGCGTCGAAAATCAACGTCGGCTCCGGGCTAGATCCGGAAACCAACATGGGTCCGCTGGTTTCACAGGAGCAACTCGATCGCGTGTGCAGCTACCTCGAGTCGGGATTCTCCGAGGGCGCCAGCGCCCTTACCGGCGGCCGCCGCAAAGGCGACCGAGGATATTTCGTCGAACCCACGGTGCTGGTGAAGACCAGCGAAGACATGAAAGTGGTGCGGGAAGAAATTTTCGGGCCGGTGGTGGCGGCGATGCCGTTTACCGATCCGGAAGAAATTCTGCCCCGCGCCAACAACAGCGAATACGGGTTGGCCGCGGCCGTGTGGACACGCGACATAGGCAAGGCCCACCAGACTGCCGAGCAACTGCGGGCGGGAACCGTCTGGATCAACTGCTACAACATTTTCGACGCAGCGCTGCCCTTTGGCGGATACAAGCAATCCGGCTGGGGCCGCGAGATGGGCCACGAAGCGCTGCACAACTACACGCAGGTCAAGTCAGTTTGCACGCGCATCGCGTAAAGAAAACAGATGAAACAAAAAGGACGGCGAGGCCATCGCCGTCCTTATTTTTTTTCGGCGAAATAAGATCGCTCATCTTTCCATCAGCAGAACTTTTTCCGCATTGTCGATCTCTGTCAGCTTGACCTCGATCACTTCGCTCATGGTCGTCTGCACGTTGCGGCCGACGAAGCTGGCTTCCACGGGAATTTCGCGATGGCCGCGATCGATCAGCACGCAAAGCTGCACTCGCCGCGGCCGGCCATGCGAGAACAGAGCGTCCAGGGCCGCGCGCGTCGTACGCCCGGTGAACAGAACGTCATCCACCAGCACAATATTCTTGTCTTCAATGGAAAATCCGATTTCTCTTTCCTGCACCACAGGTTTTGGGCCCAGGGTAGAAAGATCGTCGCGATAGAAAGTAATGTCGAGGGTGCCGACCGGCACTTCCGCATTCTCAATGCGCGCGATGATCTTGCCCAACCGTTCGGCAATGGGCACGCCGCGCCGCCGGATGCCGACCAGTCCCAGCGCTTCCACGCCGCCATTTTTTTCGACGATCTCGTAAGCCAGCCGCACCAGCGTACGCTCGATTTCTGACGCGGACATGAGTTGCGCTTTCTGGCGTAGGCCGGTTTTGGAGGCGTTCTTGGGGTTGGTCATTGCAGATGCCCTCATGGTCGTGTCACCCGATTCAGTGAAGTGAATTGCCGCGCCCGCGTAGTCGCGCGTTTCTCAATGTAGCCAAGCCGGGGATTCAGGTCAAGGCGGATGAGCGGCCAACGGCCTAACAAATAGCGTAAAACATAAAGGGCACAAGCGGCTGGTGGAAAGCCTACGTTTCGTGGGGCTGCTTGATCAATGCCGAGATCTCGGGGGCAACGCTTGGCTCCGGGTTCAGCACGCTGACCATGCGCGTCAACGTGCCGCGATCGTTCTGCAGCGCCCTTAGACTGATTTGCTGCGCCCCGGAGATGGCGTTTTCCATCGGAAGAATTCCAATGCCCTGATTTCTGCCGGCAGCCTTGGCGCGATAAAGGGCCGCATCGGCGAGTTCGATGACTTCTTCGGCGCAGAGCGCTTCATAAGCGCTGCGGCTCCAGGGAAACGGCGCCCAGCCCACCGAGCAGGTTTTGCGCACGCGCGCGCCGTGTCCGAGATCGAAATCTTCCGAGGAAATGACTTGCAGGATTCTCTCGCAGAAGGCCGGCGTGCCGGCCGGATCGGCCGAACGCGACATGATCAGGAATTCTTCGCCTCCCCAGCGCACCAGCACATCCGATTTGCGCACCACTCGCGTCAACCGCTCGGCCACACGCTGCAACAGGCGGTCGCCGGCGGGATGCCCATGAACGTCGTTGACCTGTTTGAAAAAATCGACGTCGACCATGATGAAGACTAAATCGCGGTGGTCGAGTTTGCGGATATCGCCGCCGCGGGCGCGCTCGTAGTTTCTCAGCACCTGCCCCGCTTCGGCGGTCAGAATTTCTTCCAGATACCGCCGGTTCCACACGCCCGTAAGCGCGTCGGTAAAAGAAATCTCCTGGAGCTCGAGGTTTTTGCGCTGCAATTCCAGACTGTGCCAGCGGAGAGAGTGTTCCTTGTTTTCCAGTTCATCTTTCAGCTTGCACATTTCGTCCAGGTTTTGCCGGGAAAGTTGCAGCAGATGCAGCAGCTCGCGGTCCATACTGTGCTGTTTCAGGTAAACCAGCGCGCCCATGAAAAGCATGGCCGCGACAGTCAGCCACAAGCGATAAATGCGCACCCGCCCGGGAGCGTCTCCGCCAAATTCCGCCCAGGCAATCATCAGGGGCGTGGAAAAAACCGCCATCATGGCCAGGCGGGCGGTCCACATGCTGTAGTGCGAGAAGGGCGGTTGGGCGGCGGGTTGAGCGTCAGACGTTTGGTTGGCCACAATGCCCAACCCGGCAAATCCCGCCATGGCGGCGATAAGAGGAATATCGTAGATGCTGCCCGTGTAATAGCGGTGCGAGTCAATGGCGACGCCCGCCAGGGTCGAGCCGGCGGCGTAGAACGCGGCCGCCTTCAGGATCTGCCGGTAGATTCCCCGCCAATAGCCGGCGCTCCGCTTGCAGATCAACAGCAGGCCGGTGATAAGGACAAGTTGCTCGCAGGCGTACAGAAGATCGAAACTGCGCCCGTAAGCGGCCTCGTCGGGCGAAACGTATTGCCAGGGAATAACCGCGAACAGGTAAAGATAAAGCCACCATCCGAGCAGCAAAGAAAAGTCGAGCGAAACCAGCCGCAGCGAGCTGTCGCTGCGCTGGATGTGCGGCTGCACGATCAGCGCCGCCATTATGGGTACCACGTGCAGAAACAGGACCACGTCAGCCACGAACGGGTTGGGCGCGTCCTGACGCAGAAAGACTTCGAAATAGGTCCAAAGTACTTGCGCGCACAGCCACATGCCGCAACCCACTGCGGTCAGAATCCAGAATAGCTGGGCCTTTTTGCACGTCGTGCTGATGTTGCACAGCACTGCGACCGTGGCCGCGAGCAGCAGAATGCACTGCGCCAGGTCGCCGAAGGTGGTCAATCCGATGCCGCGCGGAGCGAGCAAAGACACACCGAGGTAGACTCCGACCGCGGCGCACACGATCAGCGTCTGCCTCCCTGGCTGTTTCAATTTGACTGGAACCACACTAGGAGTTTATTGGGCGGGGCGATTTCTTTGGGAGTTACGTAGGTAACCATCGCGAAAGCGCTGTAACGCCGAGCCTAATTGCCGGCCAGAACCGCGCTGAAGCGGCGAACGAACTGAAAAACATCGAGATACGAATTGTAAAGAGGGACCGGGGCCACCCGAAACGTGTCGGGCTCGCGCCAGTCACCCAGCACGCCTTGGCTGGTGAGCAGGTCGCACAGAGCGCGGCCATTTTGCGGAACGCAAATAGAAATTTGCGCGCCGCGGCGGTCCTTTTCGCGCGGTGTAATGATTGAAAATCGGGGCGACGCATTTTGCTCGAGCAAATATTCCAGGTAAGCGGTGAGCGATTCGCTCTTCGCGCGAAGTGGTTTCATCCCCGCCTCATGAAAAATCTCCATCGAGGCGCGCAGGCCGGCGAGACTGACAATTGGCGGATTGCTCAACTGCCAGCCATCCGCTCCTGCCATGGGTTGAAAATTGGGGCCCATCTGAAAGCGGGATTTCTCGTCGTGGCCCCACCAGCCGGCAAAGCGAGGCAGATCGAACGACTCGGCGTGGCGCTCGTGAACAAAACATCCGGCAATGCAGCCGGGTCCGCCGTTGAGATATTTATAGCTGCACCACACGGCGAAATCCGGACCGCAGTCGTGCAAGTGCAGGGGAAGATTGCCGGCAGCGTGGGCGAGGTCGAAACCGACAATGCACCCCTGCGCGTGGCCCGCGCGCGTAATGGAAGCGAGATCGAAGGCTTGTCCCGTGGCGTAGTTCACTCCCCCCATCATGATCAGCGCAACCTGGCTTCCGAGGCGCTCGATCAGCGATTGAATGTCTTCTTCGCGCAGGCACGACTCCCCCGGCCGGGGAGTCAATTCCACCAGCGACTCGGCCGGGTCGAATCCATGAAATCGAATCTGCGACTTGACCGCGTACTGGTCGGATGGGAAGGCGCCGCTTTCCACAATGATTTTGTGCCGCTCTCGAGTCGGACGGTAAAACGACACCATCATCAGGTGGAGATTCACCGTTAGCGAGTTCATGACGACCACTTCGCCGGGTTTGGCTCCCGCCAATTCGGCGGTTTCTTCCGTCAGAAAACGGTGATAGGGCATCCAGGGATGTTTCGCCTGAAAATGGCCCTCGACGCCGAGTTGCGCCCAATCTTTCAGTTCCTGATCGATGTAGCTTGCCGTGGATTTCGGTTGCAGGCCGAGCGAGTGGCCACAAAGGTAAATGCATTCCTTGCCGCCAATCCGGGGAATGAAAAATCTGTCGCGGAAGCGAGCCAGCGGATCGCGCGCGTCCATGGCGCAGGCGAAATCTTCGCTCGGCTCGAAGGCGGGGGCGGTCATTGCGCAATCTCCAGAGGAGTGAGTTCGCGGTGAATGAGTTGTTCCGCGTTTTGCCAGTCGAGATCTTCGACCCGGCTGATCGATCCGCAAAGCTCCGCCAGAATGCGTTCCTGAATTTTGCCGCGCTTCAGGGCAACGGAGTACGGAATGCGGTGAAAAGTGACCATCGCATACTTGGGCACGAACAGGGCGGGATACTTCGCTTCCAGCGCCAGTTCGACTTTCTTGCGAAAAAGAAACTTGGCGTCGGCGACGCGATCGCGCATTTCTATGAAGTTTTCCACGGCCATGTCGGCAATGGCGTCGCTGTTGATTTTGCGCCGCGCCTCGAAATCGTCGAAAACGCGCGGCCAATCGGCGCCATGCCGGTCGAGAATCTCGATTAACGTCGTGCAGTCCTCAAAGCCGCTATTGATTCCCTGGCCGAAGAAGGGAACGATGGCGTGAGCAGCATCGCCCAGCAGAAGGGCGCGGTCTTCCACGTGCCAGGGGGAACATTTCACGGTGACCATCGCGCCCGTCGGATTGGCAAAATAGTTTTCGGCCAACTGCGGCATCAGCCGGGCGGCATCGGGAAAGCGCGATTCGAAAAATGATTTTACTTGCGCCGCACTCGCCAGGCGGTCGAATCCGTCTTCGCCTTCGAAGGGCAAAAAGAGAATGCAGGCGAAGGTTCCGTCGATATTGGGCAGCGCAATCAGCATGTGATTACCCCGCGGCCAAATATGTAGCGCGTGCTTTTCGAGCAGGTGCTCCCCATCGGGGGCGGCCGGAATCGTCAACTCCTTGTAGCCGTAATCGAGATATTCCTGCGAAAAATTGAAGCGGTTCAGCTTCAGCATCTCCGTGCGGATGGCGGAAGCCGACCCATCGCAGCCGATGACGACGTCAGCATCCACGGAAATCGCCTGTTTGGTTTCTTCGTCGCGCAGCCAGATCGCGCCGGTCTTCAAGTTATAACCGTCGCAGCGCCGGTTGAAATGAATGGCGACGCCCTGCTCTTCGGCCGCGTTCATGAGCGCGATATTCAATTCCGCCCGCGAAATGGAATTGATCACTTCACTTTCGTTTTTTCCGTAGGGCTGAAACGTAAGCTCTCCGGCCACCGAGTGCATCATGCGGCCGCGCATGGGAATGATGATCTGGCGCATTCGCTCCCAAAGTCCGGCTTGTTGCAGCGCGTAGATGCCGCGCGTCGAAATCGCCAGATTAATGGAACGGCCTGCGCTTGAGCGGACACGCCGCATGTCGGCCCGCCGCTCGAAAATCTCGACATCGAATCCGCGCTTGCGCAGCAGAATCGCCAGGAGCGGGCCGTTCAGCCCGGCGCCGATCAGGGTGATTTTCTTCGCGGCACGATTCATAAGGGGAATCGATTACTCGGTCAGCAGCGTGCGCGCCTCCCACAATTCGGGGAAGAATTTTTTGTCGAGAGTGAGCTTGAGATAGGAAGCGCCGGCGCTTCCCCCTGTGCCCATGCGAGTGCCAATGATGCGCTCGACCAGTTGTATGTGCCGCAAGCGCCAGCTGACGATCAATTCGTCGAATTCGGTAAGCCGCTCGCAAACGTCGATCCAGTCGCGGTGATGCTGTTCGTCTTCGTACAACGCATGCACAGCCCGAGCGCGCGCCTCAAATTTCTCCCGTTCCGTAGCGTTCGCTGGCGGAGCGGGTAATTTGCCAATCGCCCGCAAAGCCCCGAAGAAAACATCGTGCAGCGAGGGCTGCTCAAGTCTGCGTTGTAAAGCCGCATGCGCCTGGGGGGTGGGCTGGTGGTAGCGCAACATTTTTTCGTCTTTCAGGCCGCACAGGAATTCGATCTCGCGGAATTGTTCGGATTGAAATCCGCTGGCCGGCTCCAGGAGTCCGCGGAAGGCGAGAAAGTGTGTCGGCAGCATGGTTTCAAGAATTGTGAATTGCTCCACCAGCACGCGCATGATCTCGGTGCAGCGGCGCAGCAGGCGCGCGGCTTCATAAACTTCATCGCGCGACTGCGGAGCACTGGCGGCGCGCTGAAGGTTGGCTACCACGCCATCCAGATCGTGCAGCAATTCCTTGAACCATAATTCGTACGTCTGGTGGACGATGATGAACAAAAGTTCGTCGTGGTGCTCGGGAACGGACTGCGGCTGTTGCAGTTCGAGCAACTCGGGAACTTTCAGATACGAACTGTAGGTCAGTTTGCCGGGTGCGGGAGCTATGGGAGATTGAATTTCAATCTTCTCGCGAGACTGCGCGGCCGGAGTCGAAATGGCCAGATTCAGAAAGCGCTCCGCGTTTCCACCCAGCAATTGATTTTTCTCCGCCGTGGGCAGGCTGCTCCCGCGAATGAGCGCCCCGACGCGCTCTTCGCCCAGAGGAAACGGATAGTCCGACCCCAGCATCACCCGCCCGGTTCCCATTTCGCTCAGCAGCAACTGGAGCGCGCCTTGATCGAACACCGCCGAATCCACGTAGAACCGGTCGAGATACTTGCCGGGAGGCAATTCGCACTCCCCGCGGGCGGCGGGATGGTGATGCCACGCGTTTTCGAGCCGGCCGAGCAGAAATGCAAAGCTGCCGCCGCCGTGAGCAAAACAGATGCGCAAATTCTTCGGCAGCCGGTCGAACCCGCCGCTCAGAATCATGGCCACGACTGAAAGCTGCGTTTCCGCGGGCATGCCGACTGTCCACGGCATCATGTATTTGGTCATGCGTTCGCGGCCGAACATTTCCCAGGGATGGACCAGCACCGCCGCGCCCGCATCCGCGCAATGATGAAGAAACGTGACGATTCCCGCATCGTCCAGATTCTTCAGGCCGACATGGTTGCCGATCTGCACGCCCAGATGGCCGGTCCCCAGGCAGCGGCTGACTTCCTTGCAGGCGGCGTCGATGTCCTGAAGTGGCGTCTGGCAAAAAGATTTCAGCCGGCCTTTTCCGCGGCTGCAAAGCTCCAGTGCAGCGTCGTTGAATAATCGGGCGCAATCGAGCGCGTGTTCGATGGGGCGATCGTAGGCGAACAGCACCGGAGTGGCGGAAATGATTTGCACGTCAATTCCGTCGCGGTCCATTTCACGCAGGCGGACTTCGGGGTCCCAGCACGCGGAATAAATGTGGCGGAAGAAACGGTCGCCAACCATAATGTCGGCCTGGCCCGGTTCGGTGTGCTTGATCCACGGCCAGTCGGGCGTGCCGTAGCGCGCTGCGAGATCGGGCCAGGACTCGGGAAAGAAATGATTGTGAATGTCAATAACTGGCATGTTTACTTGCCCGGATGGACCGTGCCGCAGTGGCGGCATTTGCGCAGAGTTTCATCGCCATAGAATTTTTCAAATATCGGCGGCAAGTCTTTCACTATGCTCTTGAGCCTCACTTCGGCGCGATGGACGAGTTGATGGCACTTGGGGCAATACCATTCGAAGGCGTCGATTGAGTCTTCCGGCCGCGGGACTTCGATCACAACTCCAATCGTATCGGTCGGCCGCTGCGGAGAGTGACGTAGATGCTTGGGCAGCAAAAAAATCTCGCCTTCCTTGATGGGAATCTCGATGGGCGGTTTGCCGGGAGCTTCCATAATGCGAAGAGAAATGTTTCCCTTCAGCTGGTAGAAAAATTCTTCCGTGGGATCGTCGTGGTAATCGCGGCGCTGATTCGGCCCTCCCACCACGGTCACCATCATTTCGCCGTCCTCCCACACCTGCGCGTTGCCCACCGGAGGCTTGAGCTTGTCTTTGTTTTCTTCAATCCACGATTGAAAGTTGAACGCCTTCAGATTTTTTATTGACGCCATCGCTATTCCTGTTTCAGCGGTTTATATGCCACAACCTTGATCTCGACCAGCAGGTGCGGATGCGGCAACTGGTGTACCGCGACGGTGGTCCGCGCCGGGCCGTCATAGCCGAAATATCCGCCGTAGACTTCGTTATATCCGGCAAAATCGTTCATGTTCACCAGAAAAGCGGAAACTTCGACCACATCATTCAAATCGGCGCCGGCGCTTTGCAGGATGCCGCGAATGTTTTCGATGACGGCGCGGGTTTGCTCTCGAATGTCAAGATTCGTTGTACCCATCGCATCACATTCGGCGCCGGCAATCGAGTTGTCGGGGCGGCGCGCGCTTGTGCCTGGCACGAACAGAAGGTCGCCCGCGCGTTTCAGGTGCGGAAACCTGCCGCGCGGCTTCGCTTTTCCCTCAACGACTTTGCTTTCGGTGGCCTTCATTCAGTTTCACGCGATTGCGCTAAAGCTTGATGCAGATATTGTTCAGTTCCGAATAAAAATTCAGCGAGTGCATTCCACCTTCGCGCCCGATGCCCGAGAGACCTGCGCCGCCGAACGGCGTGCGCAAATCGCGCAGAAACCAGCAGTTCACCCAGGTGATGCCGGCATTCATCTGCTGGGC
>DATLKM010000295.1:0-3824 GCA_035538435.1 Binatia bacterium | reverse complement strand
CGGGACGGAAAGGGTTTTTCGGCGGTGCCGCCGCCCATCATCAGCCGGGTGTCGCCGATGCGAACTTCGGCGTGAACTCCTCCACCGGCGGTGGAGCGCATCTCCACCTCGGCGCCGAAGACGCGGGTAGCGAAATCGATCATGGCGTCGCCATCGGGGGTCACGATGTAAGGAGTGACCATGAAGAAACCGCGAGGCGCTGGATTCACCGCTGGCTTGACCGTCGCTCCGTGCGGCTGCCCCATGCGGTGGTACATCTCCTCGACACTCATTTCTTCGGTCACGGTGTAGAGGTTCCAGGTGTAGCCGAAAGGATCGTCGAGCGAGGCTTCGCGGTGTCCGTAAAACTGGTTGGCTGGAGCGCGCAGGACTTTCATGCCGGCGGCTACGGCGCGATCGAATGCGGCGTCCACGTCGTCGACCTGGACCGACATCTGCACCGGCGATGAGCCCAGGGTTTCCGCGCTGAAGCGGCCGCCTTCGGGCCATTCCTCGGTGAGGTCGATGACAGAATCTCCGATCACGATTTCGGCGTGGGGAATGGAGCCGCCCACATCAAAGCGGAAGCTTTCCTTGGCGCCGAATGCTTTCTCGTAGAACTTGATGGCCGCCGCCGCATCCCGGAAAGACAGACGCGGGGTGGCGGCGTTGCGGGCTGGAACCTTGCGTGAGCTGGTGATGGGTTCGGCTACGCTACTCATTTTTTCTTCTCCTTGGATCAATGCAGTTTTCAGTCTGTTTCGGAAACTTTCACGGGGCAGATCGCGCAATTCGGATGCGATCCGCGCCAGCGGCGCGATATCCGCCGCAACCTTGGTCGGCTTGCTGTTGGTGCGCGCCAGCACGGCATCGACGGCGCGGTTCAACTGATCCACTTTACTTGCGCCATTTCCCGGATGCAGAGACCGCTTAGGCATCGGCACCCTCCATGCGCGCCCGCAATCGGCTTAGCGCGCGAAATTGCAGCTGCTTGACCGCGCCTTCAGTCTTGCGAATTTCCCGCGCAACTTCTTTAATGCTTTTTTCCTCCACGAAGCGCAGTTCAATCACGCGGCGCTGTTCCGAAGGTAAAGTTTCGACCAGTCGAAACAAGGCGGCCTTGCGCTCGACCTCTTCAATCTCTTTGTTTCTGGCCGGCGCTAGCTCGATCTGTTCCGGCTCGTCGGCAATCGGCTCGCGCTGTTGCCGGTGGTGGCGGTCGGCGATCAGATTGGCGGCAATCCGAAACAGCCACGCGGCAAACGGGATGCCCCGCCACTCAAAACGGTCGAGGTTGGCCAGGGCATGATGAAAAACTTCGGCGGTCAGGTCTTCGGTTTCGGCGCGGTCGTGCACGCGCCGGACCACGAATGCGTAAACGCGCTCGAAGTTGTTTTCATAAAGATCTCCAAAGCGCGCGCGATCTTTCTGCGCCGCCTCGACCAGAAGCCGGTCATCCGCTTCTTTGTGCAGGGCCTTCAACCCAATCTCCGCCAAAATCGTCGCACACAAGGGTAAACGGACAAGAGCGGGAAAGGTTACGGGAAGGGAGAGAAATTTTTCTGGCTGAGGGTCACGGGCGGCGGCGCGGCGCAGGGGACGCTTTTTTCGGTAGTGCCCTATTAGGACACTACCTTGATGCGGTTTGCGCAGATGCGGAGATGTCCATAAAATGAAACCAGCGCCGGATCGTTTTCGACCGGCGCAAACGATGCCGTCACAGGCATTGTTCTTCCCAACTTTCGCCGGAGAGATGGCCGAGTGGCTGAAGGCGCACGCTTGGAAAGCGTGTTTAGGGGAAACTCTAACGTGGGTTCGAATCCCACTCTCTCCGCCAGATACTGACATGGCGTAGCCGCTACCGGTTCTGGGAGCTTGTGCGGTTCACAGATTTCCTCCTTCCGCCCCGTTCACTGTGACCTTTCCGGCGTTTCCGCTTTAGAATTCTCCTTGCTTTTATCCGCTTCCGGCGGCTGGTTGTGGTTCGTTGCCGGGAGTACCGAAGGGTGTTCATGAAGAAGCTTCGCGTCTTCTCTGGTCTTGTTTTGTGGGCGTGGCTTGTGTTGTTGGCTCCAGTCGTCCAGGCGCAAAAATCCGGGCGCGGCGCGCTGGCGGAAATTGCGGGTGGCGCGGCTTCGACCGACGGCGCGTTGCCGGCCCTGGATCTCACGCATCAGCCCGCTCTCTATGTCGTCGGCTACGCGCATCTCGACACCGAATGGCGCTGGGAATATCCGCAGGTGATCGACGAATATTTGCGCAAGACGATGGAGGACAACTTCAGGCTGCTGGATAAATATCCGCACTACATTTTCAATTTCAGCGGGGCGAATCGCTACCGGTTGATGCGGGAATATTATCCGGCGGATTTTTCGCGGTTGAAAAAATACGTCGATGAGGGGCGCTGGTTTCCGGCCGGTTCGTCGATGGAGGAAGGCGACGTAAACGCGCCCAGCGCGGAAGGAATTATCCGACAGATTCTCTACGGCAACGAATGGTTTCGCAAGGAACTCGGCAAGGCCAGCATGGAATATATGCTGCCCGATTGTTTTGGATTTCCGGCGTCGCTGCCGACCATCCTGGCACACTCCGGCGTGAAGGGATTTTCCACGCAGAAGTTGGTCTGGGGATCATCGGCCCCCGCCGGCGGACCTGAGTCACTGGAGAAGACTCCCGCCGGCGTTCCTTTCAACGTCGGCGTTTGGGTTGGTCCCGACGGGGAAAGCGTGGTGGCGGCGCTGAATCCCGGGCCGTACGATGGGCCCATCGACACCGATCTGAGCAAAGCATTGGCGCCGCTTCCACCCGACGCCGCGCTGGGGAAGTTGCAGAAGCAGTGGCAGGAAATGCGCACGAAACTGGATAACCAGCAGCGCAGCGGGCAGGCCTCCGATCCGAGCGATATTGAGGAGTCCTATCATCTTCAGACCGAGCGGCAGGCGCTGGCGCAGCTGGATCGGGAGCGTGAGCAGGAACGGCATCAGCACGATTGGGCGGCTCGCGTGGAGTTGAATGGAAAAATCAGCGGCGTATTCACCGATTATCACTATTACGGCACCGGCGATATTGGCGGAGCGCCGCGCGAAGAGTCGGTGAAGAACCTCGAAGCCATCGTCACGCAGAGGATGGCCAATCTTCCGCCGCAGAATGCCTTCCTGTTCGGCCATGAGCAGAACACCTGGCCGGCAATAAAAGTTGGCGACGGGCCGGTTCGCGTGATCCCGGCGAACGCGGAGCAGATGTTTCTCGACATAACTCCGGCGGAAGCCGCCGGCCTTCCCCGCTACACGGGAGAGATGGAACTTACCAATCACTCCGCGGGCTCGCTCACCTCACAGGCGTACCAGAAGCGCTGGATTCGCAAGGAGGAACTGCTGGCCGATGCGGCGGAAAAATCGTCGCTGATGGCGGAATGGCTTGGGGCGCGCCCGTATCCGCTGGCGCGGATGAACGATGGATGGACGCTCGCCATGGGCGGGCATTTTCACGACATTGCCGCCGGGACGGCTACACCCAAAGCGTACGAGTTTGCCTGGAATGATGATGTGATCGCGATGAATCAATTTGCCGGAGTTCTGAGCGACGCGACGGAAGCGGTGTCTGCAGCGCTGGATACGGAAACGAAGGGAGTGCCGGTTGTTGTTTTCAATCCGCTGAACCTGGATCGCACCGATCTGGTTGAAGCGGACATTCATTTTCCTGGCGGCATGCCGAAAGCCGTTCACGTGACCGCACCAGACGGCAAGGAAGTGCATGCACAAATTTCGAACGGCAAAGTTATCTTTTCGGCGCATGTGCCATCGGTGGCGTACGCGGTTTACCGCGTGGAAAGCGGGCCGACGGAA
>DATLKM010000294.1:0-16956 GCA_035538435.1 Binatia bacterium | reverse complement strand
CTCTCCCGCAGCAGGTTCCTCGGCCAATTTCCCTACTACTTCAGGGGCTGAGCAATCGACCGCAGGAGGAGCCACCGACGCTTTCGTGGTCAAGTACACGCAGGGAACTTCGCAGACGTTCTCCTTGTCTGCAACTGCATTGTCGCCCTCATCGGTAACCCCTGGACAGACTTCGACTTCGACCGTCACCGTTACACCCGCAGGCGGATTCAGCGGGACCGTAACTTTCGCCTGCACGGTTTCGCCTGTCGTGACTCTAGGGCCAACCTGCAGCGGCAGCGGCTCGCCTGCCTCGCCGGGAACTTTGACCGTTAGCACAACCCCCGCGACAGGAAGTCTTTCTATGCCGGGCCGTGGAAACTCGCGCGGTATTTTTTACGCCATGATGTTGCCATTCGCGGGCCTTTCGCTCGTGGGGATCGGCTTTCGCGCAGGTCCTCGCCGCAGAAAGTTATTCGGCATTCTTCTGATCGGGATGATCATGGTCAGCTTTACGCTCATGCCCGCTTGCGGGGGAAGCAGTCATAGCAGCGGCGGAAGCTCCGGCACTCCCGCAGGAACCTATACAGTCACAGTCACCGGCACAGCCACCGGCGCAACGCAGACCGGAACGTCGCCGGGCCTGACACTTACCGTCAACTAGGATTTTCACCAACCGAAGAAGGCCGCCTCCCCGAGGCGGCCTTCTTCATTTCCCATGCCAGATTCCCCAACCATGCCCCACTCCGGCTTGGCGCAACAGGCGACTCTAGTCTAAGATTCTGTTTGCACCTTGCGCAGGTTTCCATCGCCAGATCAGGCCATCAGCCCGCCGGCTTCATAACGGCCCGCGGGCAGCGTTTGCGCTCCAGGAGGAATCGAAGGTAGTGAGTTGCCGTCGTTTCACGCGAAAACTTCCGATGCGAAATTTCACCCCGCTGATGCGATCCATTCTGGTGGCCGCGATGGCTTCGCTGCTGCCGATTCTGTTTTCCATTGCCTCTCCCGCGCAGGATTTCACCATGACCATTCCCCTTGGCCTGCGCACTCCCGCCGTCGACCCCGGCGGGACATCAACGGCAACCATCGATCTTTCGCCGGTAGGAACGTCCGCCGGCCCCGTATCACTGACTTGTGCGGTCACGACCACAGTCTCCACGCCGACCTGCCTGATCAGCCCCAGTTCAGCCACACCGCCGGCAACCCCTGCGTTGACCGTTTCCACGACGACTTCCACCCCCACGGGAAGTTATCCCATCACGGTCACCGGCACCGATGCGTCGGGCGCCGTAACGCTGAATCTGACACTCAGCGTCACCGACCTGACCGCTGACTACACTCTCTCGGTTTCGCCGACCACGGCCACGCCCAGTCCGATTCCCGCCGGAAGTTCGGCCACCTCGACCGTCACTATCACGCCGAGCAGCAACTATAGTGGCAACGTGACGTTGTCTTGCTTGTCGGTAACGCCTGTGGTCGTCGCTGCTCCGTTCTGCACTTTTCAGTATCCCAATGGCGCCTCTTCCATCGCGGTCGGCGGCGGCGTTCCTTCTACGGTGGGCATGACGATCACAGCCTACGGCCCGTCGCCCAGCACCCGAAACGGCACACCCCGCATTTACTACGCTTTGTGGCTGGTTTTGCCCGCGCTGACTCTGGCCGGTTTCGGAGCCGGCATGGGCGGCAAGAAATGGCCGGCGCTGTTTCTCCTGCTGGGCCTTGGCGTGGGCGTGTTGTTTCTCCCTGCCTGCAACAACTCCAGCTATCAGACCACCAACAACTCTCCTCAGGGTTTGTCTACACCTAAAAATACCTACACCTTCGCTCTCAGTGCCGCGGACCAGAACGGAGCCCAGCCCAGTAACGCCACCAGCGGCACCGGCGCAGCCACGGTCACCCTGGGCGTGACCAACTGAGAGGACCCGCGATGGCGCGGCCAATTCCCGCTCCAGCGCTCTTTCCGCAAAACCGCGCTCTCCGCCGCGTGTTGTGCGGCTTTTTATGTTCACTCGCCCTGACCCCAGTCTCGGCCGCACAACAGCCGAAAAAAAATCTTCCCCCGGCCGTGCGCTGGAGCGAGTCGCGTCCCGGCTGCACCTTCACTCGCGGAGACGATGGCAAGTACCGCTACGGTTTGTGGTCGGGAGACATTGGCGTAATCCTCGCCGTCGACGCGCGCGAGGTGCAGATCATCAAGCATCGCATCCAGCCCATTCTGGGCGTTTACCTCACCATTCGCTACCGCGGTTCGTCCAGCCTGGAAGAAAGCCCCGCCCCGGTCACGCTGCAATTCATGAAGCACTTCAAAGTCACGCAAACCTCCATTGACCCCGACGACTACATTCTGAAAATCCAGGACGACGCCGCTGCCATCGACGATGAAACCCGCCGCGAAATGGCCAGGCATCCGGAGAAGAAGGAAGCTCTCGAAGCGAGGGCCCAGGATTATCAGAAGTCGGCGAATGAATTGATCGAGTTCCTGGGGCACAACAGCCTGCGCCCCGCGCGCCTGGAGCACGACGCTGCCGAAGTAAGCGGCTGGGTGTTCTTCAATACCGAGAGCAAATGGATCGGAGGCTGGAAATCGCAGGAGGAGTTCTTGCTTCGCGTGCCGCTGGCGGACAAGATCTTCGAATTCCCGTTCAAACTCCCGCCCGAGCCGGGCGAGTTGTTGCTCCAGAAGAGAGAGTAACGTTTTTCCTGTTTCCGGCCGGCACTCTGGGGCGGTTCCGGAAGCGCAAGTTCGCGCAAGGCGTGAGCAGCTACGACGCCGCGCGGCGCGTCTGCCGCGCCAATTCGGCTGCGCGCTCCATCACTACATCGCGCAGCGAAACCAGTCCCCTCAACTCCTTGCCGTCGACGATGGGCAAATGGCGAAAACCGAGCTCGTGCATGATGAACATGCACTCGTCGATGCTTTCATCTAGCCCAACGGCGCGGGGATTCGCCGTCATGACCTCAGCAACAGTCGTATAGGCGGGAGTGCGGCCGGCGGCCACCACCCGAACCATTATGTCCCGCTCGGAAAAAATGCCTGCCAGCTCTCCGCCGCGGAGCACAGGCACGGCGCCAATGTTGTGATCGGTCATGTAGCGAGCCGCTTCCAGCACGGTCCGTCCGGCGTCAACGGAAAAAACTTTGCGATCTTTCACCAGGTCGCGGAGGGTAAACATAAACGGGCTCCTTGGAAAAGTGGAACAGCGTCTTACGCGGGCGGCACTACTTTATCACAGCTACGCAATCATTTGGGGCGCGACGCGAACCGCCCTGCCCCACCCGCTTAGGCCCGCGCCCGCATCAAGTCAGTCCGACGGCGCGAGGCGGCGGGGAGGAACCCGTTTTTCAGCGCACAAGGCAAACAACCTAGTTCACCGTCTCAACCACCGCTTTCGACGTGCTTTCCGCATTATTCGAATCGCCGCTATAGGTCGCCGTGATTGAGTCCGATCCGGTGGGCAACTGCCTTCCATTCGTCGTATAGCTGCCGGTTCCGTTGGAGAGAGTCGCCTTACCCAGGTAGGTCGAGCCGGTGTAGAAGCGCACCGTTCCCGTGGGCGAATCACCTGTCACTTTGGCGGTGAAAGTCACCGCCTGGCCGCTGCTCGCTGGATTTGGCGTCGCCGCCGTAATCGTTGTGGTCGAGCCAAACTGGTCGATGACTTCGCTCATCGTCCCCGAACTCACGTCAAACCCGGTTGCCGGACTGTACTGCGCCGAGATGTTGGTCGTGCCGGACCTCAGGGTAGTTGTCGAGTACTTGGCCACTCCGTTAATCAGGGTCGCCGTACCCAGAGTTGTGCCGTCCGCTTTGAACGTCACCGTGCCGGTCGGCACCACGTACGACGATGTCACCGTCGCTGTGAACGTAACCTGTTGCCCGGCGTTGGCCGGATTCAGCGACGAACCCACCGAGGTAGTCGTAGTGGCATTGTTTACGTGCTGATTGAAGGTATTTGACGTGCTGCCCGACCACATGGTGTCCCCCGCATAACTTACTTGAATCGAGTTGGTTCCCACCGGCAGCGTAGAAGTCTTTATCGACGCCGTTCCCTGGCTCAAGGTCGCCGTCCCCAGCGACTCGTTTCCGTTGCTGAACGTGACCGTTTCCCCGCTTGGCGGAGGCCCAACCGGCGAACTGACCGTCGCCGTCAGGGTCACAGACTCACCCCATGTGGAAGGAGTTGCACTCGAAGAAATGCTCACATTCGAGATTCCTTCGATGGCGTACGTCGGATACCCCGGCGTAATTGCCGGGACGGCAGCCGCTCCCGCTTCGCGCCCGGGCGCGTTCACGTCGAACGCGACGAAACCGACTTCGCTGGCGGGAGAACCGCTTTGCAGGGAGAAATCGTCGGTCGGGTAATAGGGATTCGTGAACAGAGGATTGGCCACCATGCTGCCCTTGTCTTCGCCCAACGCCTGCCAACTGGAAAATGTTTGCGACGTGTGCACCTGGCAGCTAGCGTCCGAGGTGAAGAACGCGTTCGATGGCAGCGTGCAATTGGTGGCGCCGGCGTAGCAGTACATGTTTTCCTGGTAATTCTGCACTGCCGGCAAATCTCCGCTGGGCGAGTACACGCACATCGCCTGCACCGTCGTCCTCGGTTCGTAAAACACAAGATTATTGGTGAAGTTGAACTGCAAGATCCCGTTGCCGGCGGGCACGCATCCCTGCTGCTTGCTCGCCTGGGCGAAGAACGCAAAGGTATTGTTCTTGATCGTGTTGGCGGTGTTTGCCGACTGCGGCCCGCAAGTCTGCGCCATGGCCATGGCCGACAATCGATAGGCCAGATTGTTTTCCACCAGCACGTTCGATGTGTTCAGGTCCAGATAATATCCGTGCCCCGCGTAACCGTCGGAATCAAGGCCGGACGCATCCATCACATCGTGGCATTTGTTGTTGAGGATCTGATTCCCTGTGGAAGTTGGCCAGGTATCGTAATAAATGCACCCCATGTCGTTCAGGATGCCCTGCCCGATGTTGTAAATGTGATTGAACGACGAAACGTTGTTGAACACACCGCGCGAATTCGACTGCCCTAACTCACAGGCCGGCGCGCACAGCTCAATGCCGTCCTGGTAGCCGTCATAAATATCGTTGTGCGTATACGTATTGTCGTGGGCGTCGCCCTGCGAAAGCGCTGGAGAACTCGCAATGATTCGGCCGAACCCCTCAATTGCCGTGTTCTGCACCGTGTTGAATTGCGGAACGTTGGAGTCCGTGTCGGTGTAATACGGCAGCATGCCGATACGCACGCCCATCGCTCCCAGATCGTAGAACATGCTGTTCTCGACCATGTTGTGCGCCGTAGTCGAACTGGTGGAGGTCGTGATGAACTCCAGGCCGCCGCCCATCGTCTGCGTCACCGTCGAATTGTCGAACGTAATGTACTGGCAGTTCTGGCACGAAATCGCCGCCGGAATTCCGTTCTCCTGCTGCACCGACGGGTAGCCCGCCTGCGGAATCGTCCAGTTATCGTTCTCAAAGGTCAGGCCGGTGAAGGTCACATATTTCAGGTTCTGTGCCACGATCAACTGCGCCAGCTGCGGAATGATGACTGTATCGTTATTCGGATCTTCGCCGGAATTGGCGATATAAGTCAGTGTCCAATTCGAGGACGAGCGATCCAGAAACCACTGCCCCGGCTCCTTCAGATCGTCTTTGATGTTTTCGATCAGATAGCGGTGTCCCGCGATCGGCGTCTGATTTCCCAGACTCGTGCTGTTCTGTGCCGTGGCCGTGGGTCCGGTGAAGTAAATAATGTGATTATTCGTGTCGATGCAACTGATGCGCATCTTCGACATGTTCCAGCGTTCAAACAGATCCAGCTCGATATCGCCCGCGGGGTAAGAATTCCCCGCCGCGCCGCACGGATTGCCGCTGGCCGGGCTCAGGTTCTGCCAGCTCTTGCTGATCGGGTCGGTCGACGTGTACTGGAAGCGGTCGTAACACTCATACTGCCCCGGGCTCGACTCAACCGTGCAATTTGTTTGTGGCGAGCTCGTATATACCGGCGAAGCAATGCGATAGTACGTTCCTACATTGTTCGAACTGCTCCCCAGCCGGGGACGAAAACGCCGCTGCCCGTTGTACCAGAGCGACTCAAAATACTGCGTGCCTGAGTGCAGCGTAATTTCCCATGTGCCATTGCCTTGCGAACTCCAGCCTGTCAGCTGCTCGCCGCCGCTGAACACCGGCGTTTCGCCGGGATAATTCTCATACACAATGCCGAGCGACGACGTGCCCGAATCCGCCGAGCTCAAGTTCAGCGTGCTGGTGAAGTAATACGTTCCTGCGCGGAACATCACGGTAATGGGATTGGTCCGCCCGCCGCTTTTTTGCAGCAAAGCGTCCGCCGAGGTGCGCGCTTTATTGAACGTGGCAAACGGCTCCTCCAGCGTTCCGGGATTATTGTCGTTCCCCGTTGGAGAAACGTAGTAATCCGCGGTCTGGGCAAAACCGGCTAGCGAGAGCGTTACGCACGCCAAACTGGCAAGTGCAATCTTTCCTTCGAGAAAGCCGTGAAAGCTTAAGAACTTTCTGAGCCGATTGGCAAATTGAAAACGGTAGACGAGAGGACGCAGGATGAGCGACTGGGGGAGTCTCATGACCCCAGTGTTGCCGGATTACGCTCCTCCGGCTAGATTCCGACAGTACACAAACCCCCTGTCCAAAAGGCCAGCAATCACGAGTACATATGAGGGAACCCTCAGATGTTAAAGGAGTGTGAATACGGCCTGATCTTTGATTTTTCAGATAAGAAAAGGCCGGAGCTTTTGCCCCGGCCTCCCGCATCAGAAAGCCAAATCCGGCCCTATGTCCCGTCACCCGACAGGGAAACCTGCTGCGGACTCGGCACCGAGTTGTCGTTGATGTTCATATAGGCCTGCCCGGTACCCTGGGTGGTCGGGGAGAACGTTACATTGATGGTGCAGGTGGCGCCCGAAGCCAGCGTGCTTCCGCAGTTGTTGGTCTGCGAAAACTCCGTCGGATTCGGCCCGGTAAACGTGATGCTGCTGATGTAAAGCGGGCCGCCGCCGTTATTCAGCAGCGAGACCGGCTGGGGCGCGCTCGACGTTCCCGTCTTCACCTGGCCGAAGTTGATCTGCGGCGGGTTCGGCGCCGTAATCACCGCATTCGGCTGTACTCCAGCCCCCGTCAGGCTCACCACTTGCGGGCTGCCCTGTGCATTGTCGGTAATGTTCAGGTTGGCGCTGAGATCGCCCGTTGTGGTCGGTTCGAAGACGACGTTGATGGTGCAATTGGCATTCACCTGCAAACTGGCCGGGCAGTTGTTGGTCTGCGAGAACATGGTGGCGTTCGTTCCCGTAATCGTGATGCTGCTGATCGTCACCGGAATTCCGCTGGAGTTGGCCACCGTAACCACCTGTGGCGCGCTGGCGATATTAATGTCCTGCTGGCCGAATGCGACGAAGGGCGGCGTGATATTCACCGTCGGCGATTCGCCGGTCCCCACCAGCCGGATATTATGCGGGCTGCCCGCCGCGCTGTCGGTAATGGTGATGTAGGCCATCTCCGGCAATCCGGTTGAAGGCGCAAAGGCCGTGCTCACCGTGCAACTGGCGCCCGCAGCCAGCGTTTTGCCGCATTTGTTCGACAGGCTCTTGCTGAAGTCGCCGGAGTTCGGCCCGGTCAGCAGGATCGAAGATATCGTGATCGCCGCCGTGCCGTAGTTCTTCAAAGTAAAGGAATGCGCCGGGCTTTTCTGCCCGATCTGCACCGGCGTCGTCCAGGTGTAACAGATCGGCGTGGCGTAGATGCCCTCTGTCGGCGGCGGCACCGAGAGCAGGCCATAAATATCCAGCTGCGTTTGTGTGCCCACATACACGCGGCCGTTGGCGATGGTCGGCGTCTGGAACTTGTTCGCGCAGCCGGCCTGATCGCGGCCGTTGGTCATCTGCGAACTGTTGTACAGCATGGTCGAGACATTGTCCGCGTTATAAGCGTAGAGAACCGCGGCTGTGTCGCCGGGTTGCTGATCCAGGGAGTCCGCCCGCTCGATCGCCCATACAATTCCGTTTTTCGTTCCGTTCGAGGAAACCGAAGGCGTTGCGCCCTGCGGGAACGTATTCGTGGTCTGGGCCGACGGCGCCGTGTTCAGCAGCGCAGTCTCCCCGCTTCCGCTCACGCCGTTGATCGGATACTGATCGAGCGCTCCGCCGATGTTCCCATTTCCTGCCAGGCTGGTGCCCGCCATATACACATAACTCGTGCCACTCGTGCCGCCCGCGTTCTCGGTTCCCTGCCAGAAAGCCGGATTGCTCCAGAAGCCCTGCGCCTGGCCTCCCGGCGGATCGGTCAACTCTTCCAGCACCTGCGAATCGGAAGACGTGAATCCGCCGAGATCAGCCCGGTTGAGCAGATACAAGTCCGATGTATCGCAGCCGGTCGTGTTGTTGATCCCCGTACCGCTTTTTCCGCTGACCAGAATCTCATTCGCTACTTTGCCGCCCTGCGTCGGCAACAACAGCGGCCCCGCCGAGCCCAGATCGAGGTCATTCGTCTGATACGTCCGGCAGCCTTCGTCTTTGGGCGTGAAATAATTCTCCACTTGAAGCGACGAATTCAATTCGAGCAGCGTATCGCCGTAATCCACGCCGCCCGTGTTCGCATCGAATGTTGCATCACCCACCGAGGCATAAATGTTGCCCGAACTGTCCACGGCAAATCCGTTTCCCGTCTGCCAGACTCCGCCCAGCACCGCATTCGGCGCAGTGTTGAAGATGCCCGTCTGCTTCAGCGTGGTCTCGTTGTAAGCCATAATCCAGCCGTGCGCCGCGCCCGCCCAGCCGATATAAATAGTCCCATTCGAAAGCGTCAGCCCCACGCGCTGAATATCAGCCAGCGGATCGTAGGCAACAAATCCGCCCGAACTGCCCGCGCCCGTGCCCGGCACCTGCCCTGAAATCACCACCGGGCTGCCCGATTTGTCCGCTCCCGTCACGATGCTGATGGCATGCAGCCGCTGGTAATAATTGCTCACGCCATTGGTGGTTTCCTGCGTGCGCACTACCAGGAACATGGTCTTCGTCACCGGATCGATCACCGGCGTGCCGGTAATTCCATACCACGGGAAAACGTTGCAGCTGATGTCGGTCGAACTGCCGTCGCTGCCGCAGGGCACTGGCACGATTCCCTTGGCGACGTTATTAAACGACCGATGCCACAACGCCGCAGCCGAATGTCCCGGCAAATCCGGTTCTGCGTCAAAGGCATAAACGCTGTTGTATTCCGTGGCCACGTAGACTACATCGTGCAAGACTCCGCCGATGGTGACGCTGGGCACCCACAGCGGCTGGGCGTAAATCTGCCCGTCTACCGCGAAGGAAAACACCTTGCCGAAGGTCGACGAAGTCACATTCGTCGGAGTAAGAGTAGTCTCCAGCAGGTTCTGTCCGGTGCGGGAATTGTCGTTATGCTGGGTCAGGACTCCGCTGAAAGTCTGCGCGCCCGCGGTCGAAAGCAAAACGCAAATTGCCGCCAAGGCAGCGGCCACGAAAAGTTTACGAAACATCATGAAGTTCCTCGTCGAGAACAAAGTTGAGACGAAGTTGAGAGCAAGAACCGGCTCAAATCCGCACTTCTGCGCCCAATTCGCGCCAGATTTTCCTGGCGTTTCGGGCAATAAAACCGGGTATATAAAACGTAAAAACGGGACGCAGTGGCGTTTCCTCGGACCTGTTCAGCTTGCTGGTTAAGATCGCTTGGAAAAGGGGAGAGTGTTGCCGAACCTGTGGGAGTAGTATCTCCGATTCAGCGGGGTGCCGCAATGGACGAAAGACTCTAGGGGCGGGGGGATTCGTAAAGCCAGCAGGCTTTGCTCCTAGGGCTTGAAATACGGGCCGGCATCAACACGAACGGCAAAGCGCAATTCACCCTGCACAGTGTTTCGCTAAGAGGGGGCTGGCCCATCCTTTTGGTAACACATTAACAGAGAGGTTGCCCCACCCTTGTCGCGTTTTGTGCGACAGGGTGGGGAATTTGACTTATGGCGCAACGCTGATTCAACAGGGACTCAAAATCCCCGCCCTGTCTCTGCAAAGAACGCAGAGACAAGGACGGGGCAACCGCAACATTAGTTTCGTCTGAAAGCGTGGGCCAGCCCCCCGGTGTTGTGAGCTGATAGTCGAGTTTTTTAGAACTTGGTGACCGTGTTTTGGTTCAGGTTCGAAATCCAGATGTGAGCACCGTCGAAAGCGACCCCGGTGGTCGGCGGAATTTGCCACTGGCCGACAAGCACTCCATCGCTCGGTCGCATCACCATTGTGTAAAGCGCCCCTGACATCCACAAGTATGTCCCATCGAAGGCGATTCCGTATGCTTTCGACGGACAGAATATCTGGACGGCAAATGGTCCCGATAATACCAACCGGAAAATTTGTCGGCGAGTTCGCGATGTACCACTTGAGTTGCGCGATTTTCATCGGGTTCAAGTGAGCGCCAGCGTCCAAGGTTGTTGGCGGCTGCGCTGGCACGCCCGCCGTTTGCTGCGCCTGGCCCGGAAGCGCGAGCGCGGCTAGAAACAGAAGAATTTTTTGGACAGTACTCATGACTGGTAACTCCCAGGAAAAAACTGGTTCAACTCTCAGCGAAAGGGAAGAACAGACAAATTGAGATGGACTATGAAGCGGAGAGATACGGGTGTAAATAAAATCCTAAAATAGCCCGCTAGCAGATCCTGTAAGTGCTTGGATCGAAGCCTTTATCTAAGCCTGGTCGCGGGATAAAAATACAAGATTGGTCAACGGCACTTACCGCTGCGCGGGCAAGCCCAACTCACTCAGCACGCCCCGCCCGCGCCGCTCCAGAATGATCGACTTGGCCCGGCTCTGATCGGTGGGCGGCCACATTTCCTGAAAAGCCTGCCAGGCCTGGGCTTCGCGCCCGCTGTAGAGGTAGTTCAACACGATGGTCAGCACCAACCTGACGGTAGGCAACTGATCGCTGAATAATTTGTCGTTATAGCGCGAGTTATGGAACTTCTCCAGATCGGCCGGCGCGAGCTGGGCCTTAGCTTTGGCAATCAAATCGTCGTATTCGCTTTGATTCTGCGCGCTCACATCTTTCAGCGTACTGCCCTCCAGCTTCAGAATCACATTGGGCGTGACCGACTGCTCCGCCGGCAATAGAAAATATTGAAACGCCGCTTCGGGAATGCTTATCAGCACGCCGTTTTCTGTTTTCTCGAAAGAAATGGGCAACTCGCTGCGAATCTGCTTCTCCAGCCGGGGCAGCTTGCTCAAACCGGCGATCCAATATTCGTAGCAGCAGCGCGCGCCGCTGGTATGGCCGTCGAAAATCAGGTCGGGCTTGCCGTCGCCATTCACATCCGTTCCCGAAATCGGATCGATCGTCAGCGTCCAATCCTTCGCGATCAACTTGCGCACGCCGCCCGGCGGCGTGATCGTACCCAGGCAGCGGAACTCAAACCGCTGCTTGCCCTGGGGCTTGTGTCCGGGCAGAAGCTGCGCGGTGTAGGGCCCGAACTTATGCGGCTGCTGGTAATTATCGGTGGAAGGACAATCAAAACTGGTATCGGCCGCCTTAAGAGAAGCGGCGCAGCCCAGAAAAAAAATGACGGCGGCGATAAAAGCCATGAACCTGGAAAACATGCCTGAAACGCACCCCCGAACCGAGCATTCTACATGAGACAGAATTTCAACGTTCACGGCTCTGCCCAGCACGCTCTAACCGATGTCCCGAGTCGATCCGAAGGAATCGGCTAGGAACCCGCTATCGCATAGGGCTACTGGATGGAGCTGAGACATGCAACCTGTTAATCGAATAAACTGCTCTCAGGAGGGATTCTTGCGCTGTCCCCGCTGTGGCAACGAAAATGCCGACGCCAACCGCTTTTGCGGCATGTGCGGCACGCCGCTCATTAAAGATCAGCCGCCAAGCCCGCAGCCCGTTTCTCCTCCGGCGGCCTCGCCGCAGATAAACCCACCCGCGGCGCCAATTTCGAGTCGGCCGGCGGTCCCTACGCAATCGCAATCTCCGGTCGCCGAGCGCCCGGCTGCGCGGCGCCCTCCGGATGGAATCACGGGCCCGTCGTTTCTCGGTTTAAGCTCACCGCCATCCAACCGCCCCGGCTCATCCGACGAATATCGCAGCCCCGACGATCGTTTCGGCAGCGGCAGAAATCTCGACTATCTGCTCGAAGATGAGGAAGAACCAAAAAGCGGGAAAGGCAAATGGATCGTCGGGCTCATCGCTATCGTTCTGGCCGCAGGCTTCGGCTACCTTCGCTGGAAGCAGGGCGGATTCGACTGGCTGAACGCGGCGGCGAATAAGCCGGCGCAGCAGACGACGCAAAATACGCCCGATCCAAACGCGGCCCCGGCCTCGCCTTCAGCAACGCCAGCCGCGCCGAACCCAACCCCCAGCAACGCCTCTCCCAGCCCTGCCGCACCACCGCCGGATTCAACCGCAACTTCGCAAACACCACCGGCTAATGCCGCTCCGGCTGAGGCTGCTCCAACTTCCGACAAATCAACGGCGCCGGCTCCGGACAATACTGCTGCGCCACCCGCTCCGGCCAAACCGAAAGAAATCAAACCGCCCGCCAGCGCCCCGCCGCAGAAAGCCGATGCGAATAATGCCGACGACGATAGTCAACCCGCGACGGACAGCCCGAAGCCTTCGCCGCGCCAACCCGCAGCGGCCAAGCCCACTCCTGCCAAAGCCATCGACGCCGTCGCCGAGGCCGAGCGCTATATCTACGGCCGCGGCGTCACGCAGGATTGCGACCGCGGCCTTCACCTACTAAAACCGGCCGCCGACCGCGGCGATTCCAAGGCCATGATCTCCATGGGCACGCTTTATTTCACCGGCACATGCACGCCACGCGATCTGCCCACTTCGTACCGCTGGTTCGCCCTGGCCCTTCATAAGGATCCCGATAATCAGGCTTTGCAGGATGACCTGCAGAAGCTCTGGGCGCAGATGACCCAGCCCGAGCGGCAGCTGGCCATCAAACTCAGCCAGTAAGCAAAGCGTTTGATTTCAATGCCTGGCCAACCGACCCGGGACCAATCCAATTTCCATTTCCACCTGCTCCGCTCTGCATCGCCGCCCGTGCTCTTGCACTTCCGATGCATACTTTTTTCTCCAGTCAGGTTAATATGTACGACAATAGTTGTAGAGCCTGAGTTCGATAATGTCGGCTATCGCACAAGTTCCCGTTGCTTCTGCCAACCGCCGCCGCCGCGTCCGGCAAAAAGTGCATGCGCCCGCTTACGCCAGCTTTCCCGCCGCTGAGGGTGGCCTGCGCGATCTTTACGAAGTCCTCGACATCAGCGAACTGGGCGTTTCCATCCAATGCCCCGCACCTATGGAAGTGGAGCGAGAGGTGGAGTTGTGCCTGGATCTGGCCGAGTCCGATGCCCAGATTTCCGGCCCGGCGCGCGTCATCTGGTCGAACGCCTCCGGCCGAGCCGGTCTGAGCCTGTCCACTCTCCCTGACCCGAGTTTGCGTTCTTTGCGGCAGTGGCTGTTTCTGAACGCCATGGCCGGAGCGGCCAACGCCGCGGCTGCCGATGTTCCGCTCCCTTCGCCCCCAGAATATTCTGCGGTTCGTCCGAACTTTACCGACACCCTCGCCGCCGTTTCAGCGGTCCAGCGGGAAGCTGAATCGCTGGGCGCCGATCTCGAAGCGGTTCTGGCGCTGGTGGCTGCCCGCTCACAATCGCTGCTGCGTTCGAGTGGCGCGGCCATCGCGATTACGGCCGGCGATCCTGAAACCATGATCTGCCGCGCCAGTGCGGGCAACTGTGCGCCGCCCGTGGGCGCCGCACTTCACGTGGGCAGCGGATTCTCCGGAGCCTGTGTCAGCGCCGGCAGACCCCTGCGCTGCGACGACACCGAAACCGACGAGCGCGTCGACGCCGAAACCTGCCGCGCCCTCGGAATACGCTCCATCCTCGCCGCCCCTGTCATCTCGGAGAGAAGTGCAGGAAAAGATGCCATTGGATTGATCGAGGTTTTTTCCGACCGCCCGGATTCCTTCAGCGGAAGTGCGGCTGCGGTTCTGGAACGCTTCGCCGACATCGTGCAGCGAGCCGTCGAAGCCGAACGAACGAAGTCATCGCCACGTCCCCCGTCGCTGCCCTCGCAACCCGCCCCGGGCAGCGTTTTGTTCGCCAGTCTTCCCGATCAGAAATCGGAGTCCGGGGGAAAAACCGCCGAAAATGCAGACCAGGACAACGTCGGCGGCATCCGCCTGCCGCGCGCTCATCTTTATCTGTTAGTCTGCGCCGCAGTCACTATCTTTTTTGCGCTCGGCTTCATTCTCGCTCCCTTCATTCAGCCCTGGATTCAATCGCACCACTTCCGCGGAAGAACCGAGCAAACCGTACTGGCCTCGTCGCGAGCACCGGCAGAAGCGAAATTGTCGCCGGCGAGTGAATCCCTCGACGCGGCCAACCTCGATCAACTACGAGAACTGGGCGAGCAGGGCGATGCCGCCGCCGCCGATCGACTGGGCCGCATTTATGCCGAGGGCGATGACAAGTTCGGCGTACACCCCGACGACAGCGAAGCTGCCCGCTGGTTCACCAGCGCCGCCGAGCATGGCAGCGTTTCCGCGCAGTACAAACTAGGCCTGCTGTATTGGGGCGGGCATCACGGTCTTCCGAAAGACGCCAACAAAGCCTACTTCTGGACCGTCCTTGCCCGCGCCGGCGGACAGGAAGGCAGCAAGGACCTCGCCAACCTGCTGGCTGGCGGTATGACGCGCGCCCAAGCTGCCGCCATCGAACAACAGGCGGAAATCTGGTATCAGCAGCACGAAGCGAAAGCCAGGTAGGGCGAGTCCTCGCCAGCCCTTCGGCGCAATTTCAAACGCCCTGTTCAGCGGTGTCGCCGCGGCTTTCGAAAGCAAGGCGCGCCTGCGCTACCCCCGCTTCACCAGCGCCGCTACGGCCTCACTGAATACTCGTCGCGCCTGGTTCGCTTCTTCCGGCAGAATCGATTTGTCGATCAGCAAACTCGCCGCTCCATGCCCCAGCATCCACAGCGCCACCAGTAACCGCTCGTGGCTGCCACGCGGCCCGGCCAGTTGCTTCGCCAGCTTTTGCCTCATGACGGCGCGCGCCGGCTGGTCCACTGGGCTGAACCCCATCCGCCTGGCGCGCGGAGAATGGCACAGTTCATAGTTATGGCGGAAAAACAGCTCGTATTCGTGGGGATGAGTCAAAGCGTAGTCCAGATAATGCTCGCAACTGCGCTCCACCGTTTCGCCCTGCTCCAGCGCCTCCGCAATCTCCAGCCGGATTCGGCGCAGCAGCCCACGGACAATATCGTCCCGGTCGCGGAAGCGCCGGTAAACCGCGGGCGTGTTTGTTCCCGCTGCCTTGGCAACCGCGCGCAAGGTCAGCGATTTTTCGCCACCCTTCTTCCACAGTTTGTGCGCGGCCTTCAGAATTCTGTTTTCCAGTTCCGGGTCGGGTCGTCTTGGCACTTGCCGCCTCCAGCCGGGGATGGCGATTCTCTCTCCACAATCACTCCAACGATATGGCAGCAGGAGCGGAGCAGGCAAAATCGAATGAGCGCAAATTTTTTCCGATAATTATGTTGACGTAGTTAATATAACAATGTATAAGATATAATCAATACAAATATCGAGCCATTTGGCCCGCCGCCCCTGTTTCACTACGCAAATAGAACAAGGAGTTGAGCAAGATGTTTTCCTGGGACAAACCCGAGGACAGGGTTGCCGTTGCCCAAATGAATTCCGAATTGCAGCATGCGCAACTGGAACTGCTGAGCGCGCACTGCTCCACCCACCAGCTCCGCCTGCGTTACAGCCCTGACGATCTGGCCCGCTTTGGCCGGCGCGACCTCTTGCGCAAGGCCGTCCGCACCGCCAACGCTCTCAGCGAGTACTACAGCTCGATCGAAAAGCACTTGCCTCCGACCGAAAACATCGGCGACTCCCTGAAAGTAACTGAAGACACAATTCTGGGAGCGGCCCATCGTGTGTCGGCCTACCTTCAGGAACAGCGCGAGCGCTTTTACCCCGCCGCTTCACCTCTCAGCCAGCATCTCAAGACCCTCATGTGGCCTTATTTCCCCGCCTCGTTGCTCGAGCGCGTGAAGACCGTGGAACTCGAGGGCGACCGGCTTCCTCCTCCCTCTTTCTACGACGAATACCGCAAATTGGGTTTCGTCAACCTTCCCGAGGTGACTCACATGCACTCCGTCACGTTCATTGATGTGATCGTTTTCAACGAGCGCCTGACCGAACGGGCCCTGTTTCACGGCCTGGTGCATGCCGTGCAGATCGAAATCCTGGGGCTGGAGCGCTACTGCGATTTCTTCGTCCGCAGCTTCGCTAACACTAAACATCACTTCTCGGTCCCCCTCGAAGCGCACGCTTTTTCCCTGGAATCGAAGTTCGCCGGTACCCGCTCAGCACGCTTCTCGGTGGAGGAAAATGTTCGTCTCTGGGCACGGGACTCCCGCTATTGATTCCCCCGTTCAGCTCCGACCCTGCTCTTTTCTGAGCTTCCGGAGGAAACTCCGGATGTGCGGGCCCTCCCCCCGCAAGGTCACCGGGCGGCGCGAGCTGCCCGAGTGACCACCGCTATAAAATGGAAAGCGGAGGTTTCAGTGCCCACTCTGCGCATGATTCTCGACGAGCGCATCCGCGAGGCTGATCCCGCCCTTGTAGAAAAGCTGGAGCACGATCGTCTGCGCTGCCTCTCCTGCGGGCACCGCTGCCCCATTCCCGAAGGCCAGCCCGGAGTCTGCAAAGTCCGCTTCAACCGCGGCGGCAAGCTCTATGTACCCTGGGGATACACCGCCGGGACGCAATGCGATCCCGTCGAGAAGAAACCCTTTTTCCACGCCTACCCCGGCGCGCTGGCCTACAGTTTCGGCATGATGGGCTGCGATCTTCACTGCTCTTATTGCCAGAACTGGGTCACGTCGCAAGCGCTGCGCGATCCCAGTGC
>DATLKM010000293.1:0-4360 GCA_035538435.1 Binatia bacterium | reverse complement strand
GACCCGCGTAGCGGCGAATGCGGGGGCGCAAGAAAAGATGAAAGTGAGGACAATCGCGGACCAGCGGCTTAGGGTCGAGGTCATGTTTTCTCTTTCGGCTGTAGGATGGCGTTGATGTTAGCGCAAAAGGACGCGTTGCGCCGCGTGGCGTCATCCTGAACGCAACCGTTTTTGAGGCGGAGCGAAGGATTTCAGCGCCCACCGCTCACGATCCCGATCCCGCATACAACTGAAACGCCGCCCAATATTGCGGTTTGTGAAACGGGCCGGACGAATGCAACAGCGCCAGCTTCGCCTCCCGCAGCGCTGTGTCCGGCGTCTCGCCTTTTCCAAGACCGTCATAAAACCGGTCCATTAACTGCGCGGTCGAAACGTCGCTCGCTTCCCACAGCGCGGCGATCACGTTGTGCGCCCCGGCCCGCAGAAACGCCCAGGACAATCCCACCAGGCCTTCGCCGGAATAGGCGCGCGTTCCCGCCCCGTAACAAGCCGAGATCGTGACCAGATCGGCTTTGATGGGATGCTGAATAATGTCTCGCGCATAAAGCTTGAAATTCTCGCCGCCGCTGCCGGATTTCGAAAGCACAATCGCCGAATCGAGCGGGCTCAACCGGCTTGCCATTCCGTGGGCGACAAAGTGAATGTAAGAAAACTTTTCGGGATCAGCGCCGAAGTATGCCGGCGCAGTCGCCTGCTCGCGCTGAAACATCTGCGCCTGTTCCGAAGAAAAGTGCCCGGCTACGCTCGACATTTCCGCCTGCGCGTTGGGCAGTTCGGGATATTCACTGCTGGGCGAAACCGCATTGCCGATCAAAAGCAAGCTACGCGCGTGAGCTGCGAGCGCCGGGCGCGAAGAAGCCAGCAAGCGCAGCGAACTTGCGTTCAGAATAGTCGCGCCTTCGATCCAGAAGTGAGGCGTATCTCCGGGAACAACCAGCGTTTCAAAATTCAAATCATTCAGCCTGCCGTCGGGAATGACAATGACTTTTGCATTCTTCTTTGGAAGCAGGGCCTGTGCCGGCCTGATCAATGTTTCGTAAAGATAGCGAGCGTCGCCGTTCGACGACCCAAGCACATCCTGAGGGCCTTCCAGAGCTTTGCGGTAGCGGTCTACCGCGGCTTCAATCTTCTCGACCGCAGGCAAAGTGAATAGGCGCGTCTGCGTGGGCGTAATCGCCCACAGAAAAGAACTCTGCTTGCCCAGCCAATAAAATAAAATGACGGCCCGCGTGCGCTGCGCAATCGCCTGAGAGTTGAGCGCTCCCGGCGACGCCGAACTCTGCCTGGGCAGCAATCCAAGGCCTTCGGCCAACGTGCGCGCCCGGCTGTAATCGGCCCAGCGGAGGGCGTCGTTGGTTTTGCCTTGGCCTACCAGGAAGTGGATGTAGTCGTCGTACAGATGGGCCGCGTTGTGAGAAAAGGGCAGCCTTGAGTCGGGACGTTGCAATGACGATCGGGCTGCTTCGAAGGTGGACAGCGCAGTTTGATATTCGGTGCTTGCCGCAGTAGGAAGTTTCCTGTCCCCATACGTCCGCGCAAGCGCATGTTGAGCTCGCCATTGTAACGATGGGCTCACTGCGTGGTCTTGCTCGACCTCTCGGAAGATCTGTTCGCCTTCTTCTGGATTACCGGACGCTGCCGCGACCAGCCCTTTGATCAGAAGTGGGTAGAGTTCATCTTCGCGATTCTTGTCGGCGCGAGCCATGGCAATGGCTTGATCCGCATACCTCCGCGCCCCATCCAAATCGCCACTTTCCTCCGATACGAGTGCGAGGGCCCGTAATGCGTTATAAATATCCTCCTTCCCCCGGATTTCGGCAGCGAGTGTGTATGCCTTAAGGTATGAATTCTTGGCGCGAGTGAAGTCGCCGTTATCGGCGTAAACGTATCCGGTGTTCGTTATCCAAGACAGCTGGTCAATAATGTCGCCGACCTTTGTGGCGCCGTCCTCAGCTCTAAGCGACAATGCTAGCGATTTTTCTGAGTCGCCCAGGTTGTAGTATGCCCAACCAAGGTTGCCAAGGGCCGCCTGGACCTCTCCTGCGGCTTCCAGGATGGTCGCTTTCTGGTAGGCTGCGTTCGTCCAGTCGATTGCCTCATCGAAGTGTCCGTCGCGTAGTGCGGTCGCACCCAGGTCGAGTAGCGAGGTCTCCTCCAGGAATTGATCTGCCCGAGTACGTGCGAACTGCAGAGAGTCTTCGAAGCGCTCTTTTGCGAGAACAGTTTGTCCGCGCTGTACCGCAAGCGCACCCTGAGCCCGCATAACATCACCGCACGCATTCGAAGACGATTGCTCGCAGATCTGAATCGCCTGCGCAATCTCGCCGTCAGCATCGGAAAACTCGTGTAACCGCGCATGAGCCGCAGCCTTAATCGCGAAGATTTCTACCAGTGAATCTTTAGTTTTGGGTGGACTCAGTGGAATGTTGAGGACGGCGAGAGCCTCAGAATACATTCCACGCCACAGTAGAGATTCGGCCTGCAGTATTCTAAATTTCCAAGCCCACTCCGGATCGGCATTCTTCAGACGCTCGCATTCGTGCTTGGCCTTGTTTTGACTCTCTTCGAGCTTGCCGTGCTCGAATGTTTTCAGAACCTGATCAAAAACAGATTGCGGGCTGCCCTGAGAATTACAGGCCAGCCCGCAAGCAAGAGTCAGCACGTAACTCCAAATGGCTCGACCTAAGGATGTGTTTGGCCGTTGGCCCCGGCGGTCGCAACGTTCGTTTGATTCGTAGTGCCGACGCAGCCCATCTTCACGCTCAGCATGTGCAGCCGGAAGTAGCTGCTGTCTTTGCGCGGTCGCGATGCCAGGAGCACGGGATTGGGATATCGTTCTTCGCGTTCTTCCACTCCCACTTCGAGCTGGGCCAGCGAAACGATGCCAAAATCGGGAATGAAGATCAGGTTCCCGAAGATCTCCGCCCCCGGAATCGGTCCGATCTTTTCCACCAGTGAGCATTGCAGCTGCGCGCTGCCCTTCCACGCCTTCGATCCGTTGCCGTTGGCGCCTTGCTTAAGGCCGTTCACCTTCTTCAATTCGGCAGTGTACTGTTTTTCGAGCGGAGCCGGAAGCCCCGTAGATCCCAGGATGGTTGACATCTGCATCGAGACGTTCTGCAAGAATCCGTTGTCCATCAGATACGGCTGATCGTCAGCCGGTCGGTCGCCGCAAACTTTGAAGTTGAACTTCGCCTCCACAGGATAGCCCGCCACTTTGAGGTTTTCGAAGCGCGTCCCGATAAACGACACCTTCGGCACATGACCATCCACATGCGGATGCTCCGTATAAACCTGCGCCACAACGCGGTCGGCCGTGATCACCTCGAACACGTTCAGCCCTTCGATCACCGAGGTGGAAAGCGTCACCCATCCGGAGTGGTCGTTACCCCAAAGGTCTTTCTTGTTTTTCAGATAGTTGCCCGAGACACGCGTATATCCCGACCGGAACGAAATCAGGCCCTCGATCGAGGTCGGACCTACAGACTCGAACAGGTGGCCTTCGCGCCGCGTGTGGTCCAAAACAACGTTTCCATATTCTTTGATCGGCTGTTTGACTGGGTGTTCCAGCTCGCCGCTGATCACGCGGGCTTCGCCGTGGTAGATATGGTATTTCTCGACAACTTCGGTGGTGGGTTCAACATCGAGCGTTGGGTTTGCGGCCATGGTCAGCTCCTCCCGTCTGACTTACTTTTGGATTTGCAAATCAAATAAGGCCCGTCCAACTTCTTTGGTTTCGCCAGAGGGGGTCACTTCGCGGACGGCCAAAGTATACTCGCCGGCCTGCCGTTCCGCACCCGGCACTTGCACCGGCCATTCGTCCTGCACAGACGAGGCGGGAATCGACATCGACCACTCCAGCTTTCCCGCCGGGTTATATAAATCCGCCATGTAATGGGCCGCGTTGCCGTCGGGAGGAATATTCACGAACAGCAGAAAGCGCGCTCCCTGCAGCACCGCAATCGTCGGCACGCTCGCCCCCCGCACTCGCGTATTGACCGAAGCCCAGGGCAGCAACTGCGGCTGATTCAGCGCCCGCTCCATTTTGGGGTACACCACTAGGTTCTGGTAGCCGACGACCACCAGCAGCAAGGCCAATGCCGGAACGGCAAACGCCGGGCGCAGCCAGCTGAACCAGCTTTTTTCGGTTGCGGGCGCCGCCGCAACCGCTCTGGTTTGCTCTTTCGCCAGCGCCAAGCGGCTCTGATCCACAAACATGGCGGCGGCCTTCACATCGAGCGCACACTCCGCGCAATCGAAGTAATGCTCTTCGAATTGCTCGCGCTGCTGCTCGTCGAGCTCGTCCAGAAGATAGCGTTCGGTCATTTTTTCCCGAACCACAACTTCGTGGTCCATCGGT
>DATLKM010000292.1:0-1533 GCA_035538435.1 Binatia bacterium | reverse complement strand
GGACCAGGTCGACGCTCGAGGGTGCGAGCGCGGCGATGGCGTTGGCGATGCGGGAAAGCCCGGCCGAGACCGGAATCCAGTTGATGGGCGTGCCGGTGTTCGCGACGATTGCTGTCAGGTTGTTAGCAACCGCTGACAGGGTGATATCGATGTCGGAGAGGGCGGTAACGACGAGCTGGCAACAATCGGGGTTTTGCGCGAGGCCGCCTAGGGCTTCGATGACGCGGTCAAAGTTGCATCCGATTTGGGCGCAGAGGTCGTTGGTGATCTCGTCGCCTTCGGGGTCCGGCTGGCAAGGGTCAATACCCGGAGGGGGCGGCCCTGTTGGGCCAGTAGGACCGGGCCCGGTCGCGCCGGTTGCGCCGGTTGGGCCGCTGGGGCCGCTAGGACCGCTCGGGCCGCTGGGACCAGTAGCACCACTAGGGCCTGTGGCGCCGGTAGCCCCGATCGGGCCGGTCGGACCAGGCTGGCGAGTGAGAAGAATCGTGTACGCAGGTATGTCGCAAACGATCGTCCAATAGTCCCAATTGTAGACACCGCGCCATCCTTGGGGCTGCGCCCATAGCAAATTGCGAAGCGGGTCGAAGGTAGCAAGGTTGACGGGCTGATGGGTAACCGGGTCGATGCCCTCGGTGATGATCTGATTGAAGCGATCGTCGAGGCTGCCGGGGCCTTGCGAGGGTATCGATCCGGCCTGCCAGGCGACGACGTAAAACACGAACCACCATCCCGATATGCTGTCGTGGACGGCGAGAATCGCCTGGGTACAGTCCGGGAGGAGCTCGTGGTAAACCGACGCGGTGTAAACCGGCGGGTTGGGTACCGACATCGGCTGGACGGGAGTGAGCGAGGGCAGCTCGAGAACGTTCGAAGGGCCGGGGACCGCGCTCCATTCGGCCGGGGTTATTTCCAGTACGTTCGCCATCGCGGTCAGCCTAAGTGTACTGGGTGCGTTCGACCAGCACGCCGAGGCCCGCAGTCGCGTTGGTAAAAGCGAAATTCACGAGGAAGCTCCAGCCCGGGCGGATGATCGCCATCGGCCACTCGTGCGGCCATTGCCAGGTGCCCTGGCCTGATAGGGCAGCATAAAAGGGCGTGTTGGTGAGGAGTGCGGCCGAGGTGTCGTAGTTGTGGTTGAGCGTGGACATGATGCTGGCGGAGAAGGGATCAATCGGGGCGAAGCCGATTACCGGGCCTTGCTGTACCGCCGGCAGGATCAGCCAATCGGCGCTCTGTGAGCTGTTGTCGGCGGCCGAGAAGTGCTGTAGCGAGATCGTACAATCCCAGATGACTAACGAGCTGCCGTCAGTCTCGAAGTTGGTGAAGCCGTCGAAGTAGTCCTGGGCGGAGCTGAACGAGTTCTGGATGAAGCCGTAGTAGAGTTTTGCGCTATTCCAGTCGGGAACGTGGCGGACGACGGTGCCCTTGGGGCGGCGGTAGCTCGCCATCGAACTAGATACTCAGTGAGTATCAGGGGACGGGCACGACTTGGTAATAAGTGACTACCTTGAGGCTGCCGTCGCCCTGGGTGAT
>DATLKM010000291.1:0-2872 GCA_035538435.1 Binatia bacterium | reverse complement strand
CGCCGTATACGCGCTGTTTGGAGATTTCTACGTAGGCGTGCGTGCGCCGGCGGCCGACTTAGGGAAGTTGCTGAGCGGCGAACTGCCAAAGTAAGAGCTTTTCACCACGGAGGCGCTGAGGCACGGAGTAAAGCCCCGGTTTCTGTCTTTGCAGCCTTGGTAGCGTCATCTGAGCGCAGGCGTTTTTCAGCCGGAGCGAAGGATCTCATGTCCCACAGACCGCCTGGTGTGAGGTTCGTCGCCTCGCTCTCGAAAGCGCGCGGTGTTGGAATTGTGCCGCCTCAAGTACAGAACTTTAGATTAATCATTGGTTGTGAATTCATTTCGTGGAGAAATAATGTCAACCCTTGGACTCATCGAATACAAAGACGCCAGCCCGGAAGTGCGCGCGGTTTATGACGACATCATGGCCACGCGCAAGACCGACTGGATCAACAATTTCTGGAAGGCCATCGCGCACGATCCCGCCACGCTGAAGCGCACCTGGGAAGAGATCAAGCAGATCATGGCGCCGGGGGCGCTCGATCCGCTGGCGAAAGAATTGATTTACGTTGCCGTGAGCGTAACCAACCAGTGCCACTACTGCATCGCCTCGCACACCGTATCCGCGCAGAAAAAAGGCATGACCGACGCCATGTTCAAAGAGTTGATGGCCGTGGTCGGCATGGCCAACGAGACCAACAAGATGGTGACGGGGTACCAGGTGGAGATTGACGAGCAGTTCAAGAAGATTGGCTAATAGCAGTCTGTGGTAAAGCCCATGCAGTAAAGCCCATGTAGGGACAGCCGCCCTCGGCTGTCCAGCCGCGCACGGGCTTACTTCATTCTCACAACTTTCCACTCGCACTGCTTCATGTCCACTTTCTTCCCGCGAAAGCGCACGCCCTCGGCTTCTAAGCGCAATCTCTGCTCAATGGCGGAATCGCCGCGCAGTTTGATCTCCCCGCCTGCGCCGAGCACGCGCTGCCACGGCAGTCCGATACCGCGGTCGAACCGCAAAACGCGGGCCGTAAAGCGCGCGCCATGCGCAAGACCGGCGGCGCGCGCGACCGCTCCGTAAGTCGAAACCTTGCCGCGGGGAATGCTGCGAATCAAGGCCTCAATGCGCAACCGCAGTTTTGCGGATTGATCCGCCGGCGCTTCCTTCGGCGTTGCACTGCCTTTCTTCAATGTCATTGCGCACGCGCGCAAAGCGCGGATGAGGAACCTGCTTTAGTCCTACGGCTGTCGAACTCTTCCCCGCCGCCGCTTCACAGGTGAATCCACCCGATTCGAATCAGCCACAACGATAAGGTCAGCACCAGCAGCCACAGAATAATTCCCTGCGTCAGCGGACGATGGCCAACGCGCTTGAGGGTCGCGATCGAGATTCCGCTGCCGATCAGAAACAAAGTTACGGTCAATCCGATCTTGGCCGCTTTCACGGCAAGCGCGTACGCTGGCGCTCCGGCGCGAAGATATGTGTTGCAGACCGCGGCCAGGCAGAAATATGCGATGAACCACGGCCACTGAATTTTGGCTTTTGCTCCTCGCGCGACGGCGGTGCCGAGAGAAACGGGAACAATCCACAACGCCCGCGCCAGTTTTACCGTGGTAGCGACGGCGAGCGCTTCCGTTCCGTACTTCGCCGCCGCGCCAACCACGGAGCTGGTGTCGTGAATGGCCAAAGCCGACCACAATCCGAACTGCGACTGGCTCAACTTCAAAGCGCCGCCAATCGCCGGAAAAATCAGCAACGCCACGGAATTCAGCACGAACACCGTGCCGAGCGCAATGGCCATCTCTTCATCGCTGGCGTGCGTGATGGGGCCGACGGCGGCGATGGCGCTGCCGCCGCAGATCGCCGTGCCGGTGGAAATCAGGAATGCGGGAACGCGCTGCACGCTAAGCAAGGCGCCGAGTCCCATGCCCACCAACAAGGCGAAGCTGATGCCAAGCATGGTGTAGACGAAGCCGCTGCGGCCGGCCTGGATCACCTGGTGCAGATTCATGCCGAAGCCCAGCCCGACCACGGATCCCTGAAGCAGGTACTTGGAAATCCGTTTGGCCTGCGGGCCGTAAGGATGAGGCAGGGTAAGGCCAAAAATCAAGCCCATGGCAAGCGCTACAGGCGGAGAAACAAATCCGCTGGCGCTGGCCAGAAGACACAGAATGAAAATGACGCGAGGCAACATTAGAGAAGACTCAGCCACCACCCTTGCCCTGCCACATCGGCGGCCGAGCCAGCACCACTCAGGCAGCCTTGCGGAAAGATTCCACCGCTTCCGCTTCAGAGTTGTAGACGTCAAAAACGGTCAGCAGCTTGGTGACTTGCAGCAGATCGTCCACGCGCTGGGTTAAATTCGCCAGCTTAATCATGCCGCCGGCATTGAGCGCCGTCGTACGCAGGGCCACCAGCGTCCCCAGCCCGCCGGAATCGATGTAGCTGATCTCGGCCAGATTCAACACGATCCGGTTATTGTCAACAATGACTTTCTTGATCGTATCGCGCAGAAGAGATGACTCCTCGCCGAACACGATGCGGCCAATACAATCTACTATCAGGATTCCATCTTTATTCTTGGTCGTTAACTTTAGTTGCATTTCCAGGCCCTTCCGTCGCCGCGAATCGAGCGCGCCTTCGCGGCGTCAGGTGTAATTCCCACAAAGTGATGATTCTAGCAAACTCGGGAGCGGCTGGCGGACACACGGCGCTGGCGACGCATCTTGGCGTATCCCGTATAATCGAGGTTTCCACCTCATGAGCTACACCGTTCTGGCGCGCAAATACCGTCCGCAAAAGTTCTCCGAGGTCATTGGGCAGGAGCACGTTACCCGCACCCTGCAAAACGCGCTGGAGCAGGGGCGTACCGCCCACGGCTATATTTTCAGC
>DATLKM010000290.1:0-2272 GCA_035538435.1 Binatia bacterium | reverse complement strand
CATGTTGATCAGATTCATGGCGACGTCGCCTAAATGATCCCCAACCCAGGAGGCGATAAGCGCCAACTCGATCAGCGCGTAAGTTCCAAAGCCCAGGGCGATGCCGAAACTGTGCTGCTTCCGGCTTACGCCCAAGTAGCGGGCGAAGGCCAGCAGGAACAGAACCATCCCCACCTGAATAATGCGCACGGAACGCTGCGCCGTGAGAATGGCCGTTACCCAGGGCATGGTGTCAGACGAGGAAGTTGAGACCGAAACCACTCCCGCCACCAGCAGCATGACCAAACCGGCCCATTTGAAGAGCACTGTACCCAGATCGCGGAGTGTGTGGAAAGGGCGAAATACGTCCAGAAAAGCCTCGTGAATGACCTTGAAGCCCAACGCGACGCTGATGGCGGTGCCAATCCATGAAACGTAAAAGCAGAGTTTGTGACTGTACTGGTAGGCTGGAAAAACGATCGCAAAAGTAATGATCTGCGCAATGATGTAGGCGAAGAAATATTTAAAGATCCGGAATTGCCCGCGACGGTACATGGTCACGGCGATCACCGACTGCAAAATGGGATGGAGCACCCAAAGCGCGTAATAGAGGATTTTGACTTTTTCGCTCATCCCGGCAATCCCAAGGTTCGGTCCGCCCTCACCCAGCCGGGCTCAGATGATCGGGACCGGGGGCGCGGGTTTTTCAACGACAAATAATAATAAGGGCAAGTTAACCGTTTTCGCCCGGCAGTTCAATGTACTCAGGTAACCGAAAGTAACGTTACTTTCGGGCCATTGCCGAAGAAGGTTCCCCGGCGAAAATCAGCGAGCAGTGGAGGGTCAAGTATGCAGGCAGGCTTTCCCGGTCGCGGGCGGTGACGATGATCCTGTACTCCCCGGCTGGTATCCGTTCCGTGAAATCGGGTGATTCGATCGGCTTGGAATCACGGGCGATCGGTTCTATAACCGCGAGTTGAGCGAGGAAGGCGTGAATGTCCCGAGTGCGGTCGTCGCCTAAAACCTGAAACCAGACATCAGCATTCTGGCCGGCGAAGTGCCAGGCGAGCGAGGCCGCAAGTCTCACAGCGCGTTCATAGGCCACTTCCGAAAGCTGGCCGGATGCCGGATTGTCAAACACAAGTAGTAAGACGTGTTCCTCTTCCCGGCTGAACTCGCGCACCTTCAGGGAACCGGATTTCGCCGTCGCTTTCCAGTCGACATGGCGGGCGGAATCCTCCGGCATATATTCGCGAATGCGATACAAGTCGGATCCCCGCCCTCTTATGAAACTTTCCCACTCGCCCTGCAACCGGGGCAGAATCTGCAAGGCGTTTGTGGTTTCGTCGACCGCCGGATAAACCAGGATTTCGCGTTTTAACGAAATTTCGCGCGACTTGATCAGGAAAGCGAAGGGAAAGCGCGTGGCCACTTCGAAGCTAGATTGACGGTAGCGGCCGCGGCGATCGAAGCGCAGTTCCACATCCGACGCCAGCGCCGCTTTCGCCGGAAGGTAGGGGAAGTAAACGACACCTTTGAAAATGCCAGGCACATCCGCTTGGGGCGCGGCGCGCCGCACGCGCCAATCACGCAACTGAAGCCATTGCTTCCCAGGTTCGCGGTTTGGAGGAAAAGAAAATGTGGTTTGTTCCCAGCGCCAGCGCCGGCGGAGCTTCTTCTTTTTTTCGTCCGCCGGGACCACCCGAATGGAAAGTGAAGGCAGAGTACTGCGCTTATTTCGGAGGGCAACGCGTCCCTGGATCGCGCGGCCGGCAAAAGCCTGGTTCGGCAGGACGATTTCCAGTTCCAGTCCGCGCAATACCATGGCAGAAACCACGCCCGACACCAGGATGGCGGCCAGCATGGCCGCGACCACGATGTAGAGAAGATTATTGCCGGTATTCAACGCGGCGATGCCGATTACCAGAGTGACCAGCACATATACCACGCCCACACGCGTGACTTCAAAATGGAGACTTTGACGTACTCTCTCCAAGGCCACCCGCCGCGCCAGAAAGGGCACGGTCACCAAGCCTACGAACGCGGCCGTGAGCAGCGCCGTGGAAGCCAGGAGCACCGAGGCCCATAAATTCCCTGCGCGGCCCGCAGCGGTCGAGAAAACCGCCGCGGCAAATGCCAGTCCCAGTCCGGCTAATGCCAGCAGAAATCTGGCCCAAACTTCGAGCGCGACGGATCCGAACCAGGGCGTTCGATCGCGTTTGGCGCTGTTCATGGAAGGTGAGTACGAGGAAGCCACTTTTCGCAGCCTAGCACCGCCGGAAAGAACGATCAA
>DATLKM010000289.1:0-4501 GCA_035538435.1 Binatia bacterium | reverse complement strand
AGCGTACTTCTTCCACGGTCTCGTTGATTTTTTCGGGATCGGCGGCGGATTTCTTTGCGGCCGCAGGTTTCGCTGGCGAAGTTTTTGCAGAAGGCGTTTCGTGAGCGCCAACGGCTTCATCCACGTACCCTTCCGCGGCGTCGGTGGAGGAATCGAGTTCCACCGTGATGGAATCGTCCCATTCGGAAGAGAGGTCGATTTCCTGCGCAGCCTCGGGTTCGGCGGCCTCGACTTCGGCAACCGGCTCTTCCTCCTGCTCGGCCGCTTCCGGTTCCGCGTTAACGGCAAATTCGGTCTCTTCTTCCTGTCCCAGCGGCGGAGCCGAAGGCCAGGGCGCCGCTCCGGCGGCAGCCGCCGCGGCTTTCGCCGGTGCGGGAGCTTCCTCCTCGACCGCAACGCTGGCGTGGATGGGAGATGCGGTTGCGCCTCGCTCCTCGTACCGCGCGGCCAGGTCGCCGTAACGCGTTGCCTCGTCGGGATATCCCGCTTCTGAATACAGCGACTGCAAAGTACGGCAGCAGACACCGGCTTCGGCAAAGCGCGAAGCGCGCGTGTGCAGCGCGGCCAGCCGCTGGTTCAAGCGCAAATCGGTTGGCGCCTGAGGAAGAGCGGCCAGCAACGGCCCCAGCGCCTTCGCGGGCATGTTGTAAGAAATGAAAAGCTCCGCGTCGGTAAGAGCGGAGCGCACGGCCAGCGCCACGGCGTCGGAATAATGCTGGTGCAGCGCGGGCGCGGTGGCTTCGAGTTCGTCGACGATCACAGCCGCTTCTTCCGGCGAAATCAGAGTGCCGGCTGCCGCCCCGCCGATCTGCGCCACCACCTGCTGATAATTTTCCATGTGCTGGGGATTGCCCGGCTCCATGGTGGTGAGCTTCTGGTAAAGATCGCGCGCTCGAACCAGATCGCCCGCCTGCACCGAAGCATGCGCGAGCAATTCGATCACTTCGGTCAGATGCGTGCTCTCGCCCGCTTTCTGGAACAGATCGAGCAGCTTTTCGAGCGAGGCGGGATTGTCGCGCACATGCCCGATGACGGTGTGCAGGTTCTTGAGAACCTTTTCCGAATCCTCAGCCAGCAACCGCTCGGCGTGCTGATCGTAGACCTGCAATGCGTTCTCGAACTGCCCGGCCTGCATGAGAGCATCGGCCAGAGTAGAAATTGCCGCGAGGTCGTTGTGGACGGTGAGCAGCTTGCTCGCCAGCGTGCCCGCATCGGAAAGGCGCCCGGTTTTCAGATACGCCTTGAGCAGATCGCGAAGACCGTCGCCTTTTGAATCCAGGTCGGGGACCTTTTTGAAAGCTTCGATGGCGGCTTCGGCGTCGCCGGCTTCGAGCAGGTTGCGGCCCTGCATGAGCAGCGCGTAACTGTTGCCGGGATCGAGCGTCAACATGCGCTGCAAAACTTCTTCCGCCTGGGGCAGGGAGCCTTTCGAGCGCAGCGTTTCCGCGGCGGCGGAGAAAATCTGCCAGGCGTCGTTCTTTTTGCCCAGGCGGACGTAAACCTCCGCCAGGCGGATGCGCATGTTGGTGTTTTCCGGGTCCATCTCCAGAATCTTCTGGAAGATGCGGACCGCGTTTTCCAGTTCGCCGGACTTCAGGAATTCTTCCGCGACCTGAAGGTATTGCGCGCGGGCGTCATTGAAAAGACCCTGCTGGGTGTAGAGTTCGGCCAGTTTCAGCACGCTCTCCAGCGACGGCTTGAGCTTGCTGATTTTCTTGTACATGGCGATCGCCTTCACCGTGAAGCCCTGGTTGGCGTAGGCGTCGCCGACGGTTTTAAAGCACTCGCTGGCTTTTTCGACTTCGCCGAGGCGGGAATAAAGATCGCCGATGGTGTTGGTGACGGTCAGGTCCTTGGAGTCGTTCTTGAGGACCTTTTCGTACTCCGCGATGGCGTTCTGAATCTTGCCCTGCTGCACGTACTTCTCGGCAGAGCTGAGAGTTTTCTGTTTGTTGAATCCGAAACCGAACGCCATAAGAGTGCGAACTCCAGAACCCGGTCTTGACTTGTACTGTCGGACTTTGCCTGTTCTGACTTGCGGCCTGCAGCGATTGCCTTTGAAGCGACTGCGTTCGACTCGACTTTATCTGCCTTTACTTATCGGCCCGCCCCAACCCGAACGGGATATTTTTCAGGCAGCGCGCCGAAAAACAGCGCCGATGGCCAAACTCCCACGCGGAGATGGCCGGTCGGACAAGGGCAATTGTACGGCTGGAAGGAAGGAATAGCATGGTTACCAAGGGTTACCAAAAGGGAGTGTACGAATGGGGTTACCAAGGGAATCGGGGGAAACAAGACGTCTCGGAGCGATTCATTTGACGACGAAGTTGGCCGCGAAAGCTTGCCGCGCAGATCAAGCCTAACCCCCAAGATGCGGCGCGACAATTCCAATGAACTCCCGCGCCGTGACCACCTTTGTGCTTTTCCAGAAGCGCGGGAAGTGCCTCAGGTTGCCGGTAACCAGGTAATCCGCACGCGCCGCGTCCGCGCATTCGAGAAATTTGTCGTCGTCAGGATCCTTCGCCGCCGCCAGGGAGCGCCTCGGTCTCACCAGACGCGCGCGGTTTTTGATCAGTTGCATAAACTGAAGCCGGGTACCCCTCTTAATCTTGAACTGCCTGCGGGCAAGAACTTCCTGATACTCGGCCAGGACCGCTCCGGTCACGTAAAGCCGGGCCGGTTTGGTGAGGGCGATCGTCAGGATCGCGCGGTGAAGCCCGTCCGGCTTGAGGGCGGCAGAGACGAGAATGTTCGTATCGAGAACCAGGCGAAGCGCAATCATCGCTTCCTGGTGGCACGGACACGCCTTGCCAGGCGAGTCGCTTGCCGGGTTGCATGAATGGCGCGATCGATCTCATTTGCGCTCAGACGATCTGTGCCATTGCGCTTCGATTCCTCTCCAAGGATGCGCAGCACCTCGGGCTCTGGGGCAGCCATCCGAATGTAGTCGCGAATGCCCATCAACACAGCCTTCGGGGTCCCCCGCTTCTCGATGACAACCGAACTGCGCTCCTCTTCCACGCGCCGAAGCAGCCTGCCGAAATTGGAGCGCGCGCTTAGCAGGGAAACGACCGAGCCATTACTCATGAGTGCAAGCCTCTAGATCCAGAAACTGTACCGTTGGAGAACATTGAACTGTGCATTTGATTATAACGCTGGCCAACTTCGGAGGCCAGGTCCGGCCGAAAAACGAAAGCCCCGAGGTCAGCTCGAGGCTTTCTTTTCCAAACGACTGTCTGAATGTCCGCGAGAATTCGAGTCTAATGAATTTTAGTCCCGCACCCCATCCATAAACGCCCGCAGCTTGCGCGAGCGCGATGGATGGCGCAACTTCCGCAGCGCCTTGGCTTCGATCTGCCGAATGCGCTCGCGCGTTACCGCGAACGACTGGCCGACTTCTTCGAGCGTGTGCTCGCTGCCGTCTTCCAGACCGAAGCGCATCTTGATGACTTTTTCTTCGCGCGGGGTCAGCGTGCGCAGGACTTGTCCCGTCTGGTCCTTCAGGTTCACGTTGATCACCGCTTCCGCCGGCGAAACCACGGCGCGGTCTTCGATGAAGTCGCCGAGGTGCGAATCTTCTTCTTCGCCGATCGGCGTTTCCAGCGAGATTGGCTCCTGCGCGATCTTCAGAACTTTTCGGACCTTCGCAACAGGAATATCCATGCGCTTGGCGATTTCTTCCGACGTGGGTTCGCGCCCCAGTCCCTGCACCAGTTGACGGGACGTTCGGATCAGCTTGTTGATGGTCTCGATCATGTGCACCGGGATGCGGATGGTGCGGGCCTGATCGGCAATGGCGCGGGTGATGGCCTGGCGGATCCACCACGTGGCGTAAGTCGAAAACTTATACCCGCGGCGGTATTCGAATTTGTCCACGGCCTTCATCAGGCCAATGTTGCCTTCCTGAATCAGGTCGAGGAACTGCAAGCCGCGGTTGGTGTATTTTTTCGCGATTGAAACCACCAGCCGCAGGTTGGCTTCGATCAGCTCGCGCTTGGCCTGTTCGGCGTCAATGTCGCCCTGGATGATCTCGCGCTGCGTGCGCTTGAGCTCCTGGAACAACACGCCGACTTCCTGCTCCAGCTTTTCGATTTCGCTGCGCACCGCCCGCGATTGCCGCCGGTATTCTTTTTTCTGGTCTTCACTGCGCGTGGCGTCGGCCTTGCGCTCCAGATTTTGCGACTGGCGGTCAAGCGAACGCATGGTGTCGACGGTCTTATTGACCCGGTCGATCAGCCGCTTGCGCTCGGCGTTGGTAAAGCCCAACAACCGCACGGCAATTGAAACGCGAACGATCGAGCGCGCCAGATTGCGGCGTGCGCGGCGATGGTCTTTGGGCCGTTTCTTCTGCGAAACCGCGACGTACTTTTCCTGCAACACGCCGACTTTTTTGTACAGCTTGGCCATGTTGTCGATCTTGCCGGTGAATTCGTTCAGCCGGTTTTGCAGGATTTCGTCGGTGATTTCTTCTTCGTCGAAGGTCACGACCTCTTTGATCGAG
>DATLKM010000288.1:0-6681 GCA_035538435.1 Binatia bacterium | reverse complement strand
CCGAAGACCTCTGGGGCATCGTCGGACTCATCCATGACTTCGATTACGAGAAATATCCTAGCCCCGAAGACCATCCTTATAAGGGGAATGAGATTCTGAAGCAGCGCGGCTGGCCGGAGGTGATCACGCGCGCGATTATGTCGCACGCCGAATATACCGGCGTGACGCGCGACTCGCCGATGGAAAAAGCGCTGTTCGCCTGCGACGAGCTCGCCGGATTCATCACCGCCGTGGCGCTGATCAAGCCGGGCAAGTCGCTGGCCGAGGTGGATGTGAAGTCGGTGAGAAAGAGAATGAAAGACAAAGCGTTCGCGCGCAAGGTGAACCGCGAGGACATTATTCAGGGCGCGGCCGCGTTGGGCGTGGATCTGGATGAGCACATAGGTTTCTGCATTGAGGCGATGAGGCCGGTGGCGGGAGAGTTGGGGCTGGATGGGAGTGGCGCGAAGAGCAAGTAAGCGTGCGATCACTATTATTCAGCGTGGTGAAATTCGTTCTGCGAGCGTTGGCTGCATTTTTGCTGATTGGTTTGGTGTTCTTTCTGATTTGGCGAGCCCCTCCCATTCACGTTTATGACGGCTTTGAATCCTCTCACCTCAGTGTTTCGCTGGTTGAGCCGGCGGTTCGAACCGGCTGCTGTTGTGCCTGAAGACTCAGTCGTGCGTTCCGGGCGGCAGGCGTTGGCGATTACCGTGGGCTCCGGCGATCGCCCGGAGGCGGAGAGCGCCGGAGGAGCGGCTACCGAGCGCGACGAAATCATGGAAGCGTACTGGCTCTTTTCCCGCGGTGAGCGGGGCTATGTGTACTCCGTCAGCTTGTACCTGCCGAAAGACTTTCCCCAAATCAGCGAGAGCCTGGTAATCGCGCAGTGGAGGAAGCTTTGCGAAAGCTCAGGGTGCGTTCCCGATAATCCTATTCTTGCGGTACGTTATGAAATGGGTCGACTGCAGGTCACTCGCAACGACGAGCACGGCAAAACTTTGCTCTATCAAGGCGACGAGGAGGTTCGCGGGCGGTGGCTTGATTTTCGTTTGGTGACGCGATGGGAGCGCGGCAGCGAGGGCAGTGTCGAGGCAACGCTCGATGGACGCGAGATCGTGCGTTACCAAGGGCCGACGATGTATCAGGCCGATCGGGGCATCCCAAGAAGACGCTTATTTATTTCAAGACTGGTTTGTACCGCGACGCGCTAGGGGAACCGCCATGGACGATGTACGTAGATGAGTGCCGGAAATATGAAGTGCGGCAGCGGGTTGCCGGTGAGCCCTCGGGCGCTAGTGTGTCTTAACGCGTTTTATTATTCGATCCGATGGGCACGGCGTTGCAGCAGGTCATGCGTCGCTCGCTCGTTGATTCGATCACCTCTGCGGTGTGGCTGAATTTAGGCAGAGTGGCATGGATCTGGAAAACAGCAAACGAAGATCTCTCTTCTTACCGCTGGCATCGAGGACCTCCAGGCTCCAGGATTTTCTTTCGTCGATTCCAGGTGCATTCTCCAGAGTCAACGTGTAGAAATCTCTAATCGACGTGTAGACTCCGTCAACTGCCATTTCTAGTGCGCGAGAATCTTTCGCTGAGGTGCCTTCCGGGGTCGAGATAATGAGACCCCCGCTTGACTCCACTATATTTCGTAGGTTGTCCTTACCGTCCCGTTCTTCTGGAGTGCTATAAGATCTGCCTGAGGAATCAAACCAGAAGAGCCGCACTCCTCGGGAAGCCAGTAGGCGTTTCGCGGCGTCCCACTTCGATTTACTGCTGCTGTCCTCACCATCCCCAATCATGAAAATCGCGTCGCCAATCTCGGGTTGGCCGAACAGATTTACGGCGTAGACTAGCGAGTCATACAACGAAGTTCTCCCCATCGCTTTTTGGATTCTCGAAATAGAACCAAGAATGTCCTCTGTCGAATGATCAAAGCCAACCGTCTCAAGAGTGCGATCCGAGAAACTAATCATTGCAACGCGAAGCGTTCCCGAAACCTTCTCTACGAAATACCTGCCCGTAGCTCTGGTCAGCCCCAAGCGTGTCGATTGACTAGCGCTTAAATCGATCATAAGAATGACTCGAGGTCCCGGATGCTCGGACTTGGCGGCGATGACACGCAAAGGCTGGCGACCAACATTCGCCTCGAAGGAGGAAGGCAGCAGGCCTGCGACGAATGCTCCCCCCGAATCCCGAACGTTGACTATAGCCTCGCGAGACCGGCATTCGTTTATCTGTTGCCCGAAGATCCCAGGGCCGCACGAGGAAAGCAATAAAATCGGGAATAGATGCAACGAGCGTGACATCAACGTACCTCGTCACTTCTGAAAAGTTCGTGAGTTAATACGTATGCTATTTCGCCACTCGCAATCAGCTCCGCGATGCGCGCGAAGTCGTTGTACATCACGCGATCCTTGTCGACCGTGGGGCACACCGAACGAATCGCGGCATGAGTTGCCTGGCCGCGCTTCGAAGTTTTCAGGGGAGCGAGGAAGTCGATGGCCTGGGCGACAGCCATGGCTTCAATCGCCAGCACGTTGCGGGTATTCTCCACGATACGCTTCAGTTTAATGGCCGCGGTCATGCCCATGGAAACGTAATCTTCTTTATTGCCCGAGGTGGTGATGGAATCGACCGACGCGGGATGCGCCAGCACCTTGTTTTCGCTGGCAAGGGACGCGGCGGAAACCTGTGCCATCATGAATCCGGAGTTGAGCCCTGCGCCTTGCGCGAGAAATGGCGGCAGACCTTCGCTGAGCGCGGGATTCACCATGCGTTCGATGCGGCGCTCGCTGATGCCGGCGAGGGCGGAGAGCGCGATGGCGACGAAATCGAGAGCGAACGCCAGCGGCTGGCCGTGGAAGTTGCTGCCGGAGATGACGTCGCCGGCAGCTAATGCGGCGCTTTGCGCCTGGACAGCGGAGGCGGCCGTCCCTAGATGAGTCGTGGTAAAAACCAGCGGGTTGTCGACGGCGGAGTTGGCTTCGATTTCGAATACGGCGCGGCAGTGCGCGAGCGTGTCGCGGACCGCGCCGTGGACTTGCGGGATACAGCGAAGAGAGTAAGCGTCCTGGACGCGGCCGCAAGTGCGGTGGGATTCGCGGATTTCGCTGCCTTCGAGCATTTTGCGCAGATTGCCGGCGGACTTGATTTGGCCGCTGTGCGGGCGAGCCTGATGGATGCGTTCGTCGAATGCAGTATCAGTGCCTTTAAGCGCGTCGCAACTGAGGCCGCCAAGCACATCGGCGGAATCGACGAGAGTTTCGGCAGCCAGCAGGGCGAGGGTCCCCACGGCGAGCATGGCCTGGGTGCCGTTGATGAGAGAAATGGCTTCCTTGGCTTCGAGAACGAGCGGCTTGACCTGAGCGCGCTTCAGCGCTTCGGCGGCGGGAATGCGTTGACCGTTCTCGCCGACACATTCGCCCTCGCCGACGGTGGCGAGAGCGAGATGAGCCAGAGGCGCGAGATCGCCGCTGGCGCCAACGCTTCCCTGCGAAGGCACGAACGGCGTGACGCCGCGGTTCAGCATTTCGCAAAGCGTGTCGATGACCACGGCGCGGACGCCGGAAAATCCCTTGGCCAGCGAGTTGGCGCGAAGAAGCATCATGGCGCGGGTTTCGGCAATGGAAAGCGGCTCACCGACGCCGACGGCGTGGGAGCGGACAAGATTCAATTGCAGTTCGCGGATCTGATCGCCGACGATGCGGACGTCGCTGAGCTTCCCGACGCCGGTGGTGATGGCGTAGGCAACTCTTTCGCCGGCGACGATTTCCTCGACCAGCGCGCGAGCGCGATTGACAGCCTGGCGCGCGTCGGAAGAAAGCAGTACGGGCCGGCGGGAGACGGCAACTTCATGGACGGCTTCAAGCGTTAGATCGTTTCCGTTGATATGGAGAGCATTCACAGGTCAGTTCTCGGTTCTCGGTTGTCGGTTCTCGGTTGTTATGCTTCGTTTTTTCCCACGGCTGCGCGAAAGACTTGCAGATATTTTTCCGGCAGGGCGGCGATTTTCATGTTGGTATCGGTGACGATGTGCGTGGTTTCGCCTTCGGCGAGGAGAAGATTGTCGGCCACGCGGCGCAGTTGATAACCGAAATGGATCACGGAGTCGCGCACGTTCAACAGTTCGGTGCGGACCAGAATTTCGTCGTCATAGCGGGCGGGCGCGCGGTAGCGGCATTTGGCCTCGACCACGGCGATGCAGCAGCCATCTTCGCGCTCCATGTCGCGATAGGAAAATCCCAGCTGGCGCAGCAGTTCCACGCGGCCGACTTCGAACCAGATGAGATGGTTGGCGTGATAGACGACGCCCATCTGGTCGGTTTCAGCGTAGCGGACGCGCAAGCGGGTTTGGTTAACGGCTGAGTTCACGCTGGCTCCTTACTGTATGCCGCGCCACGGGTTCGCCGCTGGCCACAGGTTTGCCGTCGAGAAAATAATTTGTGAAAAATGCAGGCAGGCCTTCTCCGCGAAAAGGAATGGCGGAGTTTTGCACATGGAAATGCAAGTGCGGCTCGGAGGAATTGCCGCTATTGCCGCAGCGGCCAATAAATTGGCCTGCAATTACGTGATCTCCGGCCACCACCGCGACGCTGCCAAATTGGAAGTGGGCGAGAAAAGTGAATTCGTTGTGGCCGTGATCGAGGATTACGTGGTTGCCGAGCGGCTGCTGTGAATTCATTTCGCCCGGCATATTGTCCGGCAAATCGTTTTGCGTTTCCACCACGCCGCCGTCAGCCGGAGCGTAGACCGGCTGGCCGAAACAATAGTAATCGGATTTTTCTGTGCCGGAGTTGCGATAGGACTGGCCGGTGCGGCCGTGCGCAAGAATCAGGAAGTCGTAGGCGAAGCGCTGATCGATGGCGGCGGCGTGCTTGTTTTCTGCGACGGTTCGCCCGCCCCAGTAAACGTACCATTCACCGGCGAAGGGCAAGGAGAAAGTTGTCTTAGCCTGATAATCAAGAAACTTTGAGGGCGCCGGCGTTGTTTTAAGCGCGGCAAGATGCCGCGCCAAAAGATTGCGCCAGCCGGTCTTGGGAAAGCGGCGAATGCGCTCGGCGCGGGTCATTTGCCCTGCCACACCGGCTTGCGTTTTTCGAGGAACGACGTGATGCCTTCGCGGAAATCGGCGGTCGAACGGATGGCGGCATTCTCGCGCATGGCGGCGTCGATTTGCGCATCGAGTTCCACGCGAGCATGATCGTTCAGCAGTTTCTTGGTCGCACGCAGCGAGGATGGACTGTTTTCCAGCAGAGTGGCGGCGATTTCGCGGGCGCGGGAGAGAAGGCTTTCGGGCGGCACGATTTCGGTGATCAGTCCCATGCGGGCGGCTTCGTCGGCGCCGAACAGCCGGCCGGTCAGGAGAAGATCGCGGGCCTGCTTTTCGCCGACCTGGCGCAGTAAGAATGTCGAAACGATGGCGGGAACAAAGCCGATGCGAACTTCCGTGTAGCCGAATTTTGCTTCGGGGACGGCGAGGGTGAGGTCGCACAAAAGAGCGAGGCCGGTTCCGCCGGCGATCGCGGGGCCATTCACAGCAGCGATCGTGACCTTGGGAAATTCGTAAAGGGAACGGAACAGGCTGACCATGGTCCGCGAGTCTTCCACATTTTGATCAGGCGTACGGCCCAGCAGGGATTTCAGGTTTTCCAGGTCCATGCCGGCGGAAAAGGCTTTGCCTGCGCCGGTAATGATGAGTACGAGCGCGTCGGAGTGCTCGACTTCTTTTAATGCGCGGAGCAGATCGTCGATCAGTTCAAAGCTGATGGCGTTGCGCTTGTCGGGACGGTTGAGGGTAAGCGTCGCGATGCGGGAGTCGTAGGCGAGTTGAAGGGTGTTGTAGTTCATACGAACAAGTTAATCGGCAACCATGGCACTAGAAAATCTGGCGCCGATTTCCGCCGTGGCCCGCAGCAGCGTATCCAGCGGTTTCAGCGGGGGCAATTCCGCGCCACGCTTTTTCAGAGCCTCGATCAGCGTTTCCGTCGCGATATTTCCAACCAATGCGTCCTGCGCAAACGGGCAGCCACCCAGGCCGCCGATCGCAGAATCAAAGCGCCTGCAGCCCGCGTCATATGCGGCTAGAACTTTTTCCGCTGCGTGCTCGGGGCGGCTGTGCAAGTGAACGCCGATTTCGAGATACGCATAGCGGGCCATCACTGCACCGACCAGGTCTGCGATCTGCTGGGCGGTCGCCATGCCGACGGTATCGGCCAGAGAAATCATGCGCACTTCTTCCGATTCCAGCAGGCCGATGGCCTCCAGGATTTCGTCCGCATTCCACAAGTCACCGTAGGGATTGCCGAAAGCCATGGAAATGTAGACAACAACGTCCAAGCCGGCATCGTCCGCTTTTTTCTGAATTCTCTCCAGCTCTTCGAGAGCGTCTTCGGGAGACTGGTTCTGATTTTTTCGCAGAAAGGTTTCCGAAACCGAATAAGGAAAACCGAGAGTGCGGACGGCCTGAGTTTGAATGGCGCGCTCCGCGCCTTTTTCGTTGACCACAATGCCGATAATCTCGACATCATCGGGAGGGTCAAGTTCCTTCAGCACTTCTTCCGAGTCAGCCATCTGCGGCACGGCCTTGGGCGAAACGAACGAGACGGCGTCGATGTGCTTGAATCCGGCGCTGATCAGGGCTTGCAGGTAAGCCTGCTTGACATCAGGCGGAATCTGGCCTTTGAGGCCTTGCCAGGCATC
>DATLKM010000287.1:0-7301 GCA_035538435.1 Binatia bacterium | reverse complement strand
TCGCGGTCGATCCCGCCAAAGATGTCGACGGCTTTCATCCCATGAATGTGGGGTTGCTTTCGACCCAGCGCCCCGGTCTGGTCCCCTGCACGCCGGCGGGCGTGATGGAAATTCTCAAGCGCAGCAGAATCCCGATCGCGGGACAAGAGGCGGTTGTGGTGGGACGCAGCGATATCGTGGGCAAGCCCGTGGCCATGCTGCTGCTGAACGCCAATGCCACGGTTACCGTGTGTCACTCGAAAACCCGCGATCTGCCCGCCGTGTGCCGGCGTGCCGACATTCTGGTCGCGGCCATCGGCCGCGCCGGCATGATTACGCGCGACTACGTGAAGCCGGAAGCTACGGTAATCGATGTCGGCATCAATCGCGTCGACGACCCCGCCGAATTCCATCGCCTGTTCTCAGGCAACGCAAAACGCGAAGAAGCCTTCAGAACAAAAGGATCGGCGCTTGTAGGCGATGTTCATCCCGAAGTCGCAGAGATCGCGGGGGCGATCACGCCCGTACCCGGCGGCGTTGGGCCTTTAACCATCGCCATGTTAATGTTCAACACAGTAAAGGCGGCCAGGATGCGCCGTGGTGCAGCCGAGCTTGTCGCGTACAAATAGGAACGTTGGAGATTTTGTCGGTGAGTTGAAAGTCAGGCGGCCGCCGGCGAATCTATGCTGAAAGTCGGGCTCACAGGCGGCATCGCCTCAGGCAAGTCGGTTGTCGGTGAAATGTTTGCGGTCCTGGGAGCGCATCTGGTGCAGGCGGACCGCATTGCGCACCAGCTCATGTTGCCCGGCGAGCCGGTGTATAACCAGGTTGTCCGCCACTTCGGCCGCGAAATTCTCAATCCCGACATGAGCGTGAACCGCGCCCGGCTCGCCGAGTTGGCGTTCTCACCCTCGAAAGAAACTTCCACTTCCTGCCCTCCGTCGTCCCGCATTCAGGAACTGAATCGCATTGTCCATCCCGCCGTAATTCGCGCCCAGGACGAATGGATGGAAGAAATGGGCCGCCAGGATCCGCACGCCGTCGCCATGGTTGAAGCCGCGCTGATTCTGGAAGCCGGGGCGGCGAACCGCTTCGATCGCCTCATTGTGGTCACTTCCGCAGACGAGCAGCGAATTGCCCGCTTCGCCCGCCGCCAAAAAACCGGGTTGGACGCTGCCCGCGCTGAAGTAGCCCGCCGCATGGCCGCCCAAATTCCGGAATCCGAGAAAGCCAAATCCGCAGATTATGTCATCGATAATTCCGGCTCGCTCGATAACACGCGCGAACAGGTGCGCTCAATCTGGGAAAAGCTGCGCGATGCCGCCTGAGAAGCCGCTTTCGACCTCGTCGGCGCGTTCGGTTGCTGGCGCAAGCGGCGTGGGACTGGGCCGGTTTCTAAGCCCCCTAATGGCGAACCCGGCCAGACGTGCTCCCCTTGGCCTCGAAGGGGAGCGAGTTCGCCTCAAGTGTCGCCAGATCGAGGATTTCCGAGGCGTGCTGAATATCTATGCCGACTAGCTTGCCTCCAGCGTCAACATCAATAACTACACCTTCTTGTATCTCCCTCGAATCCACGCTCGGGCGCGAATTGAGATCAATGTACAGCGAGTCGGTTTCTCGATCGTAGTTCAATTTCATATGCACACCATTACGGTTTCTCGCCTTTGAACCTGCGATCGGGAAAGGCATTGTGCACCGTTTCCCCGTCAGCGAGAGTCACAACTCGAAGTATGCGGTCTCCCAACTCAGGCACTTTTCCAAAAAACCGAATTCGCCCATCCGCCTGCACCTCGGGCAATGGGAGCGGACACGATGCTCTCACACCATTGCAAGTGAATGTATGGCCGTTTGCGCAATACTTGTTCGCGAAAATACCGGGTGGTCCTCATCCCGCTATCACGACAGGGCCAGAGCCTCGTTAAGTATAAAGCTGAGACAAGTTCTTCGCTCGGTTAGAATTTATCGTGCAACTGAAGCAAGCCCTCAGCTCGGCGATCGCTCACCTCACCGAAAACAGCGTTCCTTCGCCGCGCCTGAACGCCGAACTGCTTCTCATGTTCACCCTCGGCTGTGATCGCGCATACCTCTATGCGCACCCCGAACGCGAACTCACCCCTGACGAACAAGCCCGCTACGATGCCGCCCTCTCCGAACGCGAGCGCGGCATGCCCGCGCAGTACATCACCGGCCATCAGGAATTCTGGGGCTTGGATCTCATCGTTTCTCCCGCAGTGCTCATACCGCGTCCGGAAACCGAACACATCGTCGAATCCCTGCTGGAAATTGCGGCAGGAAAAACGGGGCCAATCCGCATCGTCGATGTTGGCACCGGCTCAGGAGCAATTGCCTTGGCCCTTGCAAAGGAATTGCTGCAGGCCGAAATTCACGCGGTCGATATTTCCGGGGCCGCCCTGGAAATCGCCCGCGCTAATGCCTCGCGGCTCCAACTCGAAACCCGGATTCGATTTCACCACGGCGATCTGCTCCATAACTTTGCCGAAAGCAGCTTCGATTTTGTCCTTTCCAATCCGCCTTATGTCGGCGAGTCCGAGGAAGACCAGGTGCAGCTGGAAGTGCGCAAATTCGAGCCGCGCAATGCCGTCTTTGCCGGCCATGCGGGAACCGAAGTGATCGAGCGCCTCATTCCGCAGGCTCGCGCAGCACTGAAGCCCGGCGGATGGCTCGTGATGGAAATCAGCGGAACCATCGCCCCTAAGGTTCGGCAGTTGCTGAGCGCTTGGGACGAAGTCCGGATCGAGTCCGATTTGCAGGCAATTCCGCGGATCGCCCTGGCGCGAAAGCCTTCGTTTTCTTTCTGATTTCTGCCATCCAAAATTCGAATTCCTGATATTTCTTCAATTCTCTTGACTTCGGTCCGCCCAGGAGCATAATTTTGCAATCCCCAGTCTGGGATCGCAGGACTTCGTCGCGAGCCGAAGGAGGGTCTATGAGCCTGCTGGAACTCTGTGACCGCGAAATCGCCGCTGTGCCCCTCGACGCCACCGTGGCCGATGCCATCAACAAAATGCTCGACCATCACGTCGGCGCCGTGGCCGTAGTCGACGCTGAATTCCGGGTCGCCGGAATTTTCACCGAGCGCGATGTGCTGCGCAAAATGTCGCTCAGCCGCCTTGACCCGCGAGCCACTTCCATTCGCGAATTGATGACCACGCCCGTCGAAATGGCTACCCGCCGCACCGGCCCGGGCGAGGCGCTCACCACCATGCTCGAACGCCACTTCCGCCACCTGCCCGTCGCCGACGACAATGGCAAGCTCCTCGGAATTCTTTCCATCCGCAATCTGCTCGAGTGGCGCGTCGAAGACCTGAGCCACGAACTCGACGCCCTCGAGCAGTACGTCGCCAACGACGGCCCGGGCGGCTAAAAATCAAGGGAAGCGCTCAGTCCACTCGTGTCATTTCGAGCGAAGCGAATTGCCCGCTTGCGGGCGAAAGTTTTCATTACCCGCCTCTTATCCCCGCATGCTTCTCTCCCTGCTATCCTGATGGCATCCCATGAAATCGCTCTACGAAGATCTTCCTCCGGTTGAGATTGCCGGACGGAAGTTTGTGGGCCGTGTTCTGTTCGGCCTGCTGGTGCTGATTTCTGCCCTCGTGGGCGCCATGGCCGGTTTGCTCCTCGTCTACACTACTGATCTTCCTCAGGTCGAAGCTCTCGAAGCCTACCGTCCCAGTTCGATCACCGAGCTGTACGACGATCAGGGCCGCGTCATCGGTTCCTTTGCGCTTCAACGGCGTGTGGTCGCCGCCTACGATGACTTTGCTCCCGTTCTCCGCGAGGCCCTCGTTTCCATCGAAGACAAGGATTTCTATCGCCACTCCGGCATAAATTTTTTCCGTATTGTCGGCGCAGCTTACCGCGACATCGAATCCGGAGGCAAAGTGCAGGGCGCGTCCACCCTTACCATGCAACTGGCGCGCAATCTTTTTCTTTCCCCTGACCGGTCTTTCCATCGCAAGGTGCAGGAGGCCATGCTCGCCGTCCAGATCGAGCGCCGCTTCACCAAGCCGCAAATCTTCACTCTCTACGCCAACCAGATTTTCCTCGGTCACGGCGTCTACGGATTCGAGGCCGCTTCCGAGTTTTACTTCAGCAAGCCCGCCCGCAATCTCACGCTTCCCGAGGCTGCGCTTCTCGCCGGCCTTCCCAAAGGCCCGGGAATTTATTCTCCTATCAATCATCCCGAAAAGGCTCTGCGGCGGCGCAATCTGGTGATCAACGCCATGATGGAAGATGGCAAAATCACCGCTGCCCAGGCCGCCGATGCCCGCTCCGCGCCTCTGCTTCTCCGTCTTCAACACGATCCCAATTCGCTCGCGCCTTATTTCGTCGAAGAAATCCGCCGCTATCTTGAAACCAAGTACGGCGCAGACCAGGTCCACGAAGGCGGCCTGAAAGTTTATACCTCGCTCGACGTCGACCTTCAGAAGTCGGCGAACCAGGCCGTGCTGGATGGCCTTGCCGCCTACGAGCGCCGCCACGGATGGAAAGGTAATCTCGAAAACATCGCCGCCGAAGGCATTGCCCTCGATAAATACGCCAACCCCGATTGGGACGACGAACCCGAAGTCAACGGATACGTTCACGCTCTGGTCACTTCCTCCGGTGTCGGCATCGCCACGCTCAAATTCGGCCGCTACGCCGCCGCTCTTTCTCAGGCCGATGTCGCCTGGACCCAGGGCAAAATTCAGAATCTCCTCCGCACCGGCGACGTCTGCTACGTGAAAGTTGTCTCGCTCAGCCCCAACGGCGCAGCTCGTGTCAGTCTCGAGCAGGATTCGGGCGCGCAGGGTGCGCTCGTCGCAATCGATAACGCCAGCGGCGGAATCAAGGCCATGGTCGGGGGGCGCGACTTCAACCAATCCAAGTTCGACCGCGCCACGCAGGCGCTCCGCCAGGTCGGCTCTTCGTTCAAGCCCTACGTTTATACGGCGGTCATCGATAAAGGCGCCAGCCCCGACGATACCGTGCTCGACGAGCCCGTCACCTTCGATTCCGGCACCGGCCCCTATACGCCGCACAACTACGACGAAAAATTCGAAGGCACCATCACCCTGCGCCGCGCCCTGGCGCAGTCGCGCAACATTCCCGCGCTCAAGCTGGCCAATAAAATCGGCATCAAGACCGTCATTGACTACGCCGAACGCTTCGGCATCACCGCGCGCCTTCCCCCCTACCTGCCCGTGGCGCTCGGCTCAGCCGAAATCACGCTCCTGGAGCAGACTTCCGCCTACAGCGTTTTTCCCAACGATGGCGTTCGCGTCACGCCGCGCTACATCGCTCGTGTCACCGATTACGAAGGCCGCGTGCTCGAAGAAGATTATCCGGAAGTGAGAGATGTCATCACCGCCCGCACCGCGCAAATCATGACCTCCATGCTGCGTGAGGTTGTCCTGCACGGCACCGCCGCCGCGGCGGCGAAAATGCCGTTTCCGGTCGCCGGCAAAACCGGCACCACCAACGATTTCACGGACGCCTGGTTTGTCGGCTTTTCTCCCACCACGACCTGTGGAGTGTGGATCGGCTACGACGAAAAAAAATCCCTGGGCGCAAAGGAAACCGGTGCTCACGCCGCCCTGCCCATCTGGATGACCTTCATGAACTCCGCCCTCGCCGGCAAAGACTCAGGGCAGTTCGAGCCGGCGCCCGTGGTGCCGACCACGGTGACGCAAAAGCTGGACACGCAAGACACCGCCTCGGGCGAGGATGAGACTCACTAGATTCGGCGACAGCTCGCTCACATCCTCAGCCTGTAGTTGGAATCGCCGGCGGCAATGCCATCCACTCTTACCGCACGCACGCCGCCGTCGCTGCCGTCGCCATGAAAATCCTGCGCCTTCACAAAACCGATGGCGCCCGGCGTGGACGCCACAAACGCCTTGACCGCGGGCGCGTTCCCAACCTCTCTGGGTGGAACGATGGATCTGCCGGTAAAAACAGCGCGCATGAAATATTTGCCCAGATCGGCATCGCTCATGCCGCAAACCAGCTTGAGAAATGCGGACCGCTCCGGCGCGCCCGGGGCGGGCATAACCGGATCGACCGATTTTCCGGTATCCCAATGGCTGCGCTCGGAGAGGAATATCTTTTTCAGGTCGCTCATGCTCAGGTTGGCCACGGGATTCGCTTCATTCACGATCACCACGATCGGGTCCCCCACAGCCATGGCCGGACGTAGCGGGCCCGCCACCAGTAGGGCTGCGGCGAGTGTGATCGCTCCGAAGATGAGCCACGCCCTCGTTGTTCGTTTCGTCATCGGAGCGTCCTCAAAACGTGAATGCCAATTGCGAAGTCACCTCATTGGCAGGCAGCAAGCCGCGCAGGTCGTAGCGGTCAAGCTGAAGTTTCAGCGCCGAATGTGCGGTAAAGTCGTAGCGCACGCCAACGCTGGGACCATCAAGTCTCCCCACGAAACCCGTCGCATAAATCGGCGCGTACTGGTTGGCCGTGGCATAAATCCAGACCGGGTCGCGGGCCGGAGCGTTAAAGTACTGATAGCGGAAGAATGGCCGCCAGTTTCCCAAGGCGCGCGACCACTGCGTGTAAAAACAGGCCGTGTTGAAAACCGGTCCTGACGGTCCCACATGCCGCACCAGCACACCCTCATTCAGGATTTCGTACTTGGGGTCGGTGAAGACCACATGAGCTGTGGCAATGGTTTCCGCCACACTGGCGCCCGGCACGGTCAGGTTGTCTTGGCGCAGGGAAAAGCCAACTTGCAGTCCGGCCGCCGCTTCTGGCCGGAAAAACAGGCCCCCGTTGAGGGCTTTGCTGTCGTTGGCATCCTGGTAATTCTGCGCCGGCTGCACGTTGATTCCCCACGCCCGGCCATTGCCCGCTTCAAGCACATAATTGGCCCCAAGTTTGCCCGAGGGAATTTTGCCGGTGATGTTGACGCCATTGTCCTGCATCGGCAGGAAGCCCCCCGTGTCGTCGAATTGGTAAAAGAACGGGCGGTCAACCGCCGTTTCCAGGAACTCGCCTTTGTTGAACGCCGTGTTGTAGTAACCAACCCAGGTGTGGTAACGGCCCATGGAAAAAGCGAAATAATCGCTCGGGCTGTAGCGCAACAGCAGCCGTTCCACATCCACGCCCACAGTGTTGTCATTCCGCGCGACAAACAGGGCCTCTCCTAAGGTGGATACTTTCTCCGACAGCCGCGCCGTCATGAACAAATCTAAAGAGCCAAATCCAAAGGTTGATGGCACATGGCTCACGATGTCGGCTCCAACATCGCCAAAGACCATCAGCTTGAGCCGGGGTGCGACTTCGTTCACCTCAATTTCCTGTGCGGCCGGTTC
>DATLKM010000286.1:0-5752 GCA_035538435.1 Binatia bacterium | reverse complement strand
TTCTGCTGGCGACAGGCTGGACCGGCTGGCTGCGCGATCTGGCCCTGCGCCGGGGTTTTCAGAATTATCCGCTTTCTCTTTTCATTTATCTTTTTCTCCTGCTCGCCATCGGCAAGGCGCTGGGCTTCGGCTTCGAATACTACGGCTTCCGGCTGGAACAGAAATTTCAGCTTTCCAATCAGAAATTGCGCAGCTGGCTGTGGGACGAAGCAAAAGGTTTCCTGGTCAGCCTGGTTCTCGCTGCCATCGTCGTCGAACTTCTCTATCTCATGATCCGGCAATGGCCGCAGCACTGGTGGCTCATCACCTGGGCATTGTTCATGGGATTGTTCATCGTCATGGCGCAACTGGCGCCGGTGGTGTTGTTTCCCATCTTTTATAAGTTCGAGCCCCTGGAAGACGAGGACCTGCGCCGCCGCCTGGTGGTTTTGAGCGAACATGCGGGAACGCGCGTGCGCGGAATTTATCGCTGGAAGCTGTCGGAAAAAAGCAAAAAAGCCAACGCCGCCCTGACCGGGCTGGGAAGCACGCGTCGCATTATTCTCGCCGATACGCTCCTCGACAATTACGCTCCCGACGAAATCGAGGCGGTCCTGGCGCACGAACTGGGCCACCACGTTCACAAGCACATTTTGAAAAGCATTGCGGTCCAGGCAGGAGTTACGCTATTCGGCTTCTGGCTGGCCAATGCTGTCTTGCATTACGCCGTCGATCGCCACCTGTTTGAAGAGCTCTCCGACTTCGCCAATCTGCCCTTGCTGGCGCTGACCGCCAGCGTACTTTCTCTGTTGCTGATGCCGGCGCTGAATGCGTATTCGCGCTTCAACGAGCGCCAGGCCGACCGCTACGCGTTCGAATCGATCGCCAGCGTGGCGCCGTTTATTTCGTCCATGAATAAATTGGCGGAGCAGAATTTAGCGGAAAAGACGCCCTCCAAATGGATCGAGGCCTTGTTTCATTCGCATCCCTCGATCTCAAAACGGGTAGCCGCCGCCCATGCGTGGGGAAAAGCCCAGCAACCGCTGGTCTGACCTTCAGCGCTTTGTCAGCATCGCTTCTGCTCGCTCCAAATCTTCTTCCGTGTCCACGCCGATCGAGTCGTACGGAGTCTCTGCCACGTGAATGGCAATGCCATTTTCCAGAAAGCGCAACTGCTCCAGCCGTTCGCTTTTTTCCAGCGCCGATTCCGGCAGACTCACAAACGCATCGAGAGCGCGCTTGCGGTACGCGTACAGCCCCAGGTGCTTGAAGTATTCCGCGCCGCTGCCATCGCGATCGAACGGTATGGTGGAACGGGAAAAATACAACGCACGGCCGTCCGGCGCCGCAACCACTTTGACCGCGCTGGGATTGTTCACATCCTCTGCGGCGCATGGCGTCTTTAGCGTACCCACGGCAATCTGCGCGTCCTTCATTAATTCGAGTAGCGTTCCGATCTGTTCCGGTCGCACCAGCGGTTCGTCGCCCTGCACGTTGATATAAATCTCCGCCGCGATCGACTGGGAAATTTCGTGCACCCGCTCGGTTCCGCTGCGGTGCGAAGGCGAAGTCATGCGCGCGTTCCAACCATGCCGTTTACAAACCTCGAGAATTTCCTCCGCATCCGTCGCAATCAGCACCTGCGACAGGCCCGCCGACGCGTGAACTGCCTCGTACACCCGGCCCACCAGCGGCTTCCCCGCAATCAGGCGCAGCATTTTGCGCGGCAGGCGGGTGGAGGCAAGGCGCGCGGGAATGACGGCAATGGCGTTCATTTATGGCTGTTATCGCCCAAAGCTCAAGTGCGGCTGCTTTCCTTTCCCAAACATGCGCGTCAGACAGAAGGGCAAGACTGCCCTCTCTCACAAATCCTGTTGTGTGATATACAGTGTCACAGAGTCCAGAAAATTTCTATGCCCGATCACATCCGCCGTCCCCACGTCCTCTTTGCATTCACAGCCAGCCTGATCCTCTTGACCGCCGTCTCGGCCCAGAAGTCGGCTGGACCGCAGCCCGTTCCCCTGCCGCCTGCGGTTCCCGCGCCGGTGGATGCAGCTTACCCGGGAACGCTTTCGCTCAGCGTCGATCTCACCAACGTCAACGACCGCATTTTAACGGTGCACGAGACCATTCCCGTGAAGGCCGGCGAGATCACCCTGCTCTATCCGCAATGGCTGCCGGGGACGCACTCGCCCTCGAATCAGGTGCAGGACCTGGCCGGACTGGTGATCACCGCCGACGGCAAGCGCATCCCCTGGATGCGCGACCGGGTCGATATGTGGGCTTTTCACCTCAATGTGCCCAAGGGCGTCGCGTCGCTCGATCTCAACTTCCAATATCTCGCTCCGGTCCGGCCGCAGCAGGGGCGCATCTCCGATAAAATTGCCGACCTTACCTGGAACAGCGTGCTGCTCTACCCCGCGGGATATTTTTCCCGCCGCATCACTTTCGCCCCCGAGTTGCGCCTGCCCGAAGGCTGGAAGTTCGCCTGCTCGCTGGAAGCGAAATCCCAGAACGGCAACGTGGTTCAATTCAAAGAGACCACACTCAACACTCTGATCGACTCACCTCTCTATGCCGGGGCGAATTTCAAGCGCATCGATCTTTCCACCGGCCCCGACAACCAGGTTTTTCTCGACGTTTTCGCCGACAAGCCGGAGCAACTCGAAGCCACGCCGGAAGAAATTCAGTATCACAAGAATCTTGCCGTTCAAGCGCAGAAGCTCTTCAACTCCCATCATTATGATCGCTACGACTTTCTGTTCTCGCTGAGCGACTCGGTTGGCGGCAAAGGATTGGAGCATCATCAGTCGAGCGAAGACGGTACCCGGGGCAACTACTTTACCGACTGGCTGGCGGGCGTCGGCGGACGCGCGTTGTTGCCGCACGAATACACGCACTCGTGGAACGGCAAATTCCGCCGTCCCGCCGATCTGTGGACTGCGAACTTCAATGTCCCCATGCAGAACGATCTGCTGTGGGTCTACGAAGGCCTGACCGACTATTACGGCAATGTCTTGACGGCCCGCTCCGGTCTGCGCACCCTGGAGCAGTCGCACGACACCTTTGCCCAGATCGCCGCGAGCTTTGAGATCAGCCCCGGGCGCAACTGGCGTTCTCTGGTCGACACCACCAATGGCCCCATCGTTTCCGCGCATGGCAGCTTTCAGATGACGTGGCAGAGCTGGCAGCGCAGCTTCGACTACTATCCTGAATCCGACCTCATCTGGCTGGATGCTGACACCAAAATCCGCGAACTCAGCAAGGGACAGAAATCGCTCGACGATTTCGCCCGGCTGTTTTTCGGAATCGATAACGGCAGCTTCGTGACCGTCACTTACACGCTGGACGATGTCGTCAAGGCCATGAACACGGTGCAGCCCTACGATTGGGCCGAGTTTTTCCGCACCCGCGTCTACGAAGTTGCGCCTCAGGTCCCGGAAGACGGCATTACCCGCGGCGGTTATCGCCTGGTTTACAACGACGTGGAATCGGAGTGGATGAAGCACGCCGACCGTTCCCGCGGCACCAGCTTCGCTACATCACTCGGATTTACCGTGCGCGGCGAAGGCGGCCCGGGAGGCGACAGCGGTGGCGCGCCGGGAGGAATCGCGGATGTTGTCTGGGACGGGCCGGCGTTCAAAGCCGGTATCACTCCCGACATGCAGCTACAGGCGGTAAACGATCAGGCCTTCAGCGTGCAAACTTTGCGCGAAGCGATTCTGGCTGCCGAGAAAAATACTCAGCCGATCAAGCTGCTGTTGAAACGGGAGAAGGACTTTATTACGGTCAGCATCGACTACCACAGTGGCTTGCGCTTTCCCCATTTGGAGCGGGTGGAGTCGACGCCGAATCGTTTGGATGAGGTGCTCGCGCCCGTGAAGTAACGTGAAGAAGGCAGATTAACTCCCTTGCCCTACCCCTCGCAGCGGGCGTAGAGATCCGCTTGTCATGCACGGTATAATCGGAGCAGTTTGCCGCAATACTGGCATGACAGTCGAACAACAAGTGGTCGAAATGCTTCGCAGCCTGCCACCTCAGAAACAGCGGGAAGTTCTCGCCTTTGTTGCCAACCTGCGACACCCGCCCGCCGACAAGCCCCGTCGTAGCCTGCTCGGTCTTTGGGCTGACCTTGATATTGAGATAAGCGATGACGACATCGCCAGATCGCGTCGTGAGATGTGGGGGACTTTCCCTCGGGACATCACCTGATGGCCCTGATTCTTGATACTCATACGGTGATCTGGTATCTCTCCAGATCCAAAGAGCTTTCTCCGACCGCGCAACTTGCCATTGAAACCGCTGAGAGGAACGGCGACGATGTTTTTATTTCCGCAATTTCCCTGGTGGAAATTGTCTATTTGGCGGAGCGGGGCAGGTTGCCGTCGGCCGCGCTGGACAGGCTCGGAAAAGCCTAAAGGACGCTACACGAACCCTGGTCATTGCCCCTGTTGATGCCGCGGTCGCCTCGGCCATAGGAAAAATCCCAAGAGATATTGTTCCCGATATGCCGGACCGAATCATCGCTGCCACCGCCTCACATTTTGACGCCGAACTTGTTACACGTGACCGCCGGCTCCATTCCGCCGGAGCTCTCAGGACAGTGGGCCTTCGCACCGTCTGGTAGCTGGCTGCGAACGGTCACGGCGATTTCCGTTCTGGTGCGCCAGCGCTATACTGTCGCCGCTTCCTGCTTCAGCTTCTCCGCCTGGTAATGCGTGGTCAGCGCTTCGATCAGCGGCTGCAGCTTGCCGTCCATCACCGCCTCCAGTTGGTGCATGGTGAACCCGATGCGGTGATCGGTCATGCGGTTCTGCGGGAAGTTGTAGGTGCGGATCTTCTCGCTCCGGTCGCCTGACTTGACCATGGCCCGGCGCTCTTTGGCCAGAGCTTCCTGCTGCTTTTCCATTTCGATTTCATACAGCCGCGCGCGCAGCACTCGCATGCCCTTTTCCCGGTTCTTGATCTGGGATTTTTCGTCCTGGCAGCTCACGACCGTATTGGTGGGAATGTGCGTAATGCGCACGGCCGAGTAAGTCGTGTTTACCGATTGCCCGCCCGGGCCCGATGAACAGAACGTATCGATGCGCAGGTCTTTGGCTTCAATCTTGATGTCCACATCTTCCGCTTCCGGCAGCACAGCCACGGTCACAGCCGATGTGTGCACACGCCCCTGCTGCTCGGTGGCGGGCACGCGCTGCACGCGATGCACGCCGCTTTCGTATTTCAACTGCGAATAAACCCGGTTGCCCTCGATAATGGCGATCACTTCCTTCAAGCCGCCCACCGAAGATTCGGAAGTCGATAAAACCTCGACCTTCCACCGCTGCGTCTCGGCGTAGCGCGTGTACATGCGGAAGATTTCCGCGGCAAAAAGCGTGGCCTCGTCCCCGCCGGTGCCCGCCCTGATTTCCAGAATGACGTTCTTGTCGTCATTCGGGTCTTTGGGCAGCAAGAGTACCTTCAACTCCTCCTCCACGGAGCCGACCCGGGATTGCAGTTTGTCAAGTTCTTCCTGCGCGTAGGCGCGCATCTCGGCGTCCTTCTCGTCAGCCAGCATGGCTTTGCTGTCAGCAATGCCGCGTACCAGGTCTTTGTATTCGCGGTATTTTTCGACAATGGCAGCCAGCTCGGCATGGGCCTTGGCGGTCTTCTGGTATTTCGCCGAGTCGCCGATAGTCTCCGGCGAAGCGAGAGCTTGCGTGAGGCCCTCATAGCGGGATTCGATTTGGTCTAGTCGTTCGAACATGGTTAAGAGTCTTCGGTTGTCGGT
>DATLKM010000285.1:0-3218 GCA_035538435.1 Binatia bacterium | reverse complement strand
GTGGAAATATTTGTGCCAAGAAAACACAAACGGCCCCGGAATCTCCGAGGCCGTCTGCGAGAACCGGTAATCTGGTACCCCGTCAGGGTCAGCGATCAGCGCGACTTTCTTCTCCCGTCTCCACTTCTTGATCTCGGTCTCGCGCGCAATCGCTGCTGCGACGCTATGAAATACTTCGTGGTAAACCAGCCGATGAATTTTGTATTTTCGTGTGAATTCGCTGCCTTCACCGGCTCTGTGGCTTGAGATGCGAGCCATCAGGAAGGCAGTCATGCCTACATAGACGGCTCGGCGTTTGCCCGCGACGATGTAAACGTAGTACAGCTTTTCTTTCGGCACGGTGCATACCCCGGAGGAACAGCAGGTTCCTCACCCGCGCTTCGCGCGCGTTCGGAATGACATCATTTTGTGCACCCGGGAAAAACAAAAGCTGTGACGCTGCTCACAATGTCTCTGTGGAAAACGCTGGGCCAGAAAGCACAAACGGCCCCGGAATCTCCGAGGCCGTTGGCGAGAACCGATAATCTGGTACCCCGTCAAGGTCAGCTACGATTATCAAAGACGATCGCAGCAAAAATCAGGTTATTTTGGGAGGGGCGCACCCCGTCCTGCGACTTCTCTACATGTCCGTGAGAGACAACTCCTCCGAACCAGAGAGGAAGTGGACTGAAGGGATTCGAACCCTCACCTACCGAACCGGCGCGAACCCTTAGCGTGACACCAGCTTCGGTTCGACCGCCTTACCACAGCAGCGCCCCTCTCCATTTCAAAAATGAACCGCCAACTCCCCCGTGACTGCCCGCGGGGTCACATAGTGCGTGCCGCTGAAGGTGGAAAGAAAGTTGTAGAGCGCGTAGTTGTTCGTGATGTTGATGGCCGTCACTTGCAGGCTGAGTTTGTAGCGGTCGCCGTTGAGAAGATTGTCGTGCCCGATCGACATGTCGAACAAATGGCGCGAGGAAATCCGCGGCGGGTTGTGATCGTCGTTCTCGGTGTTCGGGGCGGGGACTTTGATGAGCGTAGACCCAAACTGTGCCGCCGGGCAGTTATAGGGCAGGGGAGCGGTCGGAGTGGCGCGAACGCCGTTGCAACTGAAACCTGCTTCAAACTCCTGATCGGCGGAAAGCGGTACTGCACCCGAGTTCGCGGCCACCATGCTTACGTTGGCTACGCCTCCGACCAGCGTTGAACCCGGGCAATTGTTATAAGGGACGTTTGCGCCGTAGCAGGGAGTCGCGCCAGCCACCAGCCCGCTATCGTAGCGCCAATTGAATCCTACCCACGGTCCCCGCTTGCCGACCTGATATTGCAAGTGGGTCGACTGGTTGAATTTTTCGTCGTGATCGATGCGGAAGGGAAGTCCCGCCCCCGTCGCGACAGTTGCGCCTGCTCCGCCGATCTGCGGCTGGAAAAAGCGCGCCGCCACGCTGGAGAAAACAAACAGCGCCGAAAAACCGTGGATTTCGGGAACGCTCACCCGCCCGGCATAGCCCGGGATTTTCGAGTTGTGCCACTCGATGGGGAACGTGATCGGAGTGTTGCCCAGCACGCTGAAGTCGAACCCGTTGTGGGTGTATTTCGTAATCCACTCGCCGGAAAACACCAGATATTTTCCGAACGCCTGCTCGATGCCGGCGTGGAATTCGTTGCGAAATCCGGCACTCAGCCGGGAATTGACTCCAGGAGTACAGAGAAGAAGCGGCGCCAGGACATCATTACCGCAGCCAATACTGGAAAGCACCAGGTTCTCGTTGAATGGAGTTTCCAGCGTGCGCGCGTACGAGGCGCGCAGAATTGTATTCGATCTCTTGATGTTGTAGCTGCTCCCAACTCGCGGCTCCGCCTGGCTGGCAGTGGTCAAGCCGTTATACAAATCACCGCGTATGCCAAGGTTGAAAGCCCAGTTTCCCTTCGTGACCTGGTCCTGGATGTACAGCGCGAGTTCCTTGACGTCGGTGTGGCCGCTGAAAGTGTAATAGCTCCCGCCGCGGGTCAAGTCATAGGGCGCAAGCGTCGCATTAAAGAGCGGGTAGAGAGGAGTGTTGGGAGCGTTTGGGTTCAGCGCCGTATTTGGCTGCTCGTTTCCGGTGCACGCAGCCGGGCTGGCGGCTCCCGCTACGGGAACGTATCCGGTTGCGCTGAGCACCGTTGCAAACGGCGCGATGCAGGGCGCGTTGTACGTCGGATCGACAATTCCCAACGAATCGTTTTCGTTCAGGAAGGTCTGGCTGTAGTTCACACCTATTTTGACGTTGTTGATGCCCTTCACATGGGAAAGATCGGAGCGGATGCCCGCGTTGGTAAGGCTCCGGTTCTGCCCCACCGACTGACGTTGAAGGCTGGGCGGCCCAAGATCGGAGTACGGGTCGCCGCTCGGATAGTAGTTGTAATCGTCGCGGCGTACGTATGCGCCCAGCGTAAAGACATCAGTCGGCCCAATCAGCCGCGTCCACGAAGGAGCAATGTTGAAGGTCCCGATTTTCGATCGCTGATCTGTCGGGCCGACAGCGGTCGCCGTTCCTGGTACCACCCCGCCGTAGTTTTCGATGGCGGGAAGCACGCCGTACAGCCCGCTCCAGGCCGTCGCATTCTCCGCATCGAAAGAGTTCGGGGTCTGAAACCAGCTGCGGCTGTATCCGAAGTTTAGGTGGATCGAATCGCCGGTAGAAAGCTGATAGTCCACGCGATCGAAGGCATTCTCTTCGTTTCCCTTGTCATGGATGATCGTGAACTCCGGGGGATCAAGGAATCGGCCGGTATCGAGGCCGCCGAGGGAGATAAAATTTCCCCAGTTCTTGCCGCCATAAGCCAGTTCGGCAGCCACGTTCGAAGTCCCGAAAGAACCCCAGGAGGAGCTCACTTTGCCGTGCGGCGTGGTCACTCCCTGGCCCGAGCGCGTCGTGGCCACAATGACCACGCTCGTCTTGTCACCAAATTCCGCGGGGGGCGCTCCGGAAATCACTTCCAGTGACTGCACCGAATCCAGTGGTATCTGGTTCGAGAAAACCTTGCTCTGCTGGTCGGTGATCGGCTGTCCATCCACAGAGAACGAATTCTCAGCGTGGTCGCCCAGTCCGTGAAACAGACCGTTGGAATCGGCGGCAATTCCCGGAGTTGACTGGGTCACCAGCGCGCTCACGTTCGAGGTCGCGCTCTCCAGGGGAATCTTTTCGAATGACTTTCGGTCCGAGTCGATATGGAATGTAGAGTCGTTTTCC
>DATLKM010000284.1:0-7949 GCA_035538435.1 Binatia bacterium | reverse complement strand
TAGACCTTGATCCAATCGGCGCCATGATCGAGTTGTTCGCGAGCCGCCTTGCGCGCTTCCACCGGACCGTCGACAATCTGCGCGCCCTTCGGCATCTCCAGTTCAGGAGCATAGCCCTCCAGCGGATAACCGCCGGTCGTTGAAATCGCGCGCGTCGCCACAAACAAACGCGGCCCGGGAATATAACCCATTTCAATTGCTTCTTTGATGCCGACATCGCCGTAGCCCGCGCCCTCGGTCTCCACGTCGCGCAACGTGGTAAAACCCTGCTCCAGCGCGCGCCGCACCGCAACCGTGGCCCGCGCCGCCCGCAGAGCCAGAGGGGCAGTGAGAATATTGGCGTCATAGCCGCCCTGCGCCGGATCTTCTCCCTGCAAGAAGATGTGCGTATGGCAGTCGATCAATCCCGGCAGGACGGTCGAGTGGGAAAGATCGATTACGGTTGCGCCCGGTGGAATTTTGGTGGAAGACGCATCGCCGATGCTCTCGATACGGTTCCCCCGCACCACAATCACTTGATCGCGCTTGACCGTATTCGTAACCCCATCGATCAGCGCGCCTGCGCGAATGGCGGTGACTGCATTCTGAGGAGAATTCGCCGCTTGCTGCGCGGCGGCAGTCGAAAGAAGAAGGCGGCCAAGCAAAGCCACTACCACAGCCCAATGCGGATGTTTCATCCCACTCCATCTCCCGGGAAAAGAATTTGATAAGAGAAGATGAATTCTACTCCCGCCGCCAAGCTACAGAAACTTACCACTTTGCCGATGTATTCAGGGCAAGGTGTCTATGAATGCCCTCAGGTTCGCGGCCATAACGCTGGCCATATTAATGCTTGCCATCCCGATCGCCGCAATTTTTTGCCCCGGCCCGGCTTATGCGCTGGCACAAAACAGCATTGATGAAGGCGCGGTCAAGACCGTCATGGCCCTGGAACATGCCTGGAACCAGGCCGAACAACGCAAAGATTCGCGTGCGCTGGACGCTATCTTGGACGATGGCTTGGTCTACGTCGACTACGACGGCACCACCATGACCAAGGTGCAGTTTCTCTCGCACGTCCAATCGGACCAGTACCAGCCCGAGCAGGAAATTACCGAGTCCATGGCCGGCCGGCTGTTTGGGAACACCGTAGTTATTACCGGTATCTACATTGCGAAAGGAATGGAGAAAGGCAAACCCTATCTGCACCGTGGCCGCTTTGTCGACACCTGGGCCTTCAAAGACGGCAAGTGGCGGTGCGTGGCCAGTCAGGCCACGCCAATTCTCCACTGACAAAGGGAAGATCGAAAATGGCGAAACTTCGGTTGTTTTTGTGGCTTTGGCTGCCGCTCATGGCGTTTTCGCAAACCGCTCGCCTGGATGACGCCGAACGCGGCCGCATCATCTCGCTCGAGAATGCCTGGAACCAGGCGGAGCAGCAAAAAGATATAAATGCCCTGGAACTGTTGCTCGCGCCGGAGTTGATCTACGTGGAATTCGACGGGACCCTCATGACCAAGCCGCAATACATGGCCAGCGTTCAATCTGCCGACATCCATGCCACCCACATTGTGAGCGAATCGATGTCAGTTTCCATTTACGGAAATGTCGCTGTTGTAAACGGCATATACCGCGAAAGCGGAGTCAAAGACGGGAAGCCTTTCGCGCTGCGCGAGCGCTTTATCGACACGTGGATACGCCATAGCGGAAGCTGGATGTGCGTGGCCAGCCAATCGACGTTGATTTCCAGATAAGGCGTGCCGGCAGCGAGATCGCGGCAAGGCGCCATCTCTCCCGAAAATGCTGATGTATCCTTTCTCTCAGCATGTCTTCCATCAGCTTCCAGCCGCAAGGGCGTTCAAACAATACCTGGTCTGCGGAAATAGCTCCCGTTCGTATCATCGGCGCCGGCCTGGCCGGTTCTGAAGCCGCCTGGCAATGCGCCCGCATGGGCATCAGCGTCGAACTGTTCGAGATGCGGCCGGTTCGCTCAACCCCCGCTCACCAGACCGCCGACTTCGCCGAGTTGGTCTGCTCCAACTCGCTCAAGTCCGACAGCGAAAATACCGCGCCCTGGCTCCTGAAAGAAGAAATGCGCCGCGCCGATTCGCTGCTCCTGCGCATCGCCCGCCAATGCGCCGTTCCCGCGGGACACGCACTGGCCGTGGACCGCGTGGCATTCGCCTCCGGCGTGACCACGGCGATCGCAAGCGAACCCAAAATTCGTGTGCGCCGGGAAGAAGTTGCTTCGTTAGCCCCAGACGGCAATCCGATCACCGTGATCGCCACCGGCCCGCTCACCTCCGAACCGCTGGCCGCGGAAATTGCCCGCTTGAGCCTCGATGCCTGCGCCTCCACAGAGAACGCGGAACGATCGATTCGCGAAGGGCCAGGCCCACAGCTTTATTTCTACGACTCCATCAGTCCCATCGTAGAAGCCGACTCCATCGATATGTCGCGCGTCTACATGGCGGCGCGCTACGACAAAGGCTCCGCAGACTATATCAACTGCCCCATGACGCGCGAGGAATACGACACTTTCTACGGCGCCCTGCTGGCGGCCCAATCGGTGGAAGAGCGCGACTGGGAGAACCTGAATTATTTCGAAAGCTGCCTGCCCATCGAAGAAATTGCCCGCCGCGGCCGCGACACCCTGCGCTTCGGGCCCATGAAACCGGTGGGACTGAAAGATCCGCGCACCGGAAAAATGCCGTACGCCGTCGTGCAATTGCGCCAGGAAAACCTGCGGGCCGATTCCTACAACCTGGTCGGTTTCCAGAACCATTTGAAATTCGGCGAGCAGGGGCGCGTGTTGCGCCTGATTCCCGGCCTTGAAAACGCGCGCTTTCTGCGCTACGGCCAGATTCACCGCAATACCTATATCAATTCGCCAACCCTGTTAACGGAAACGCTCCAGATGAAAGCCCATCCCCGGATTTTGTTCGCCGGCCAGATTTGCGGAGTGGAGGGTTACGTGGAATCCATTGCCACGGGACTGATCGCCGGACGCAACGCGGCGGCGTTGGCGCTGGGCCGGGCGGTCGAACCTCCGCCGCGCGCCTGTGCCTTCGGATCGCTGGTGCACTACGTGACCCGCGCCGACGCCAAAAACTTTCAGCCTGCGAACATCACTTTCGACCTGTTGCCGCCGCTGGAAGCGAAAGTTCGCGACCGGCAGTTGCGCCATCGCCTGCAATGCGAACGTGCCCTGAAAGAATTCGACGAATGGTTGAGCAAGAGCAGTTCAGGAGTGACAGCCGCCCCGGTTGTCGAAGCGGGCGTGAGGCTTTGACCGGCAACGCCGACTTTCGGCAAGGCGACCGATAGAGGGCCGAAGGGCTTTCCTCGCCGGTTGAATCGAGGGTGGCAAGTGTCCGGCTTAGAAAATGTGCAGCTTGATGCTCAGATATTTCTTGGGATTCTCGCGGATGGCCTTGAGTAGATTTTGCGTTTCGGTGAGGGTCTGATTCAGGTTGTTATAGAGCGAGTCGTCCTTCAACAGCCGGCCCGCCGTGCCCCGTCCCGCTTCCAGGTCGCTGGTCAATTCGGAGAGCTTGGTCATCGTGATGTCGATCTTCTTGGCCAGTTCTTCGTCCTTCAGCAGGCGGCCGGCCGTGCCTTTGCCCGCGTTCAAGTCTTCGCTCACCTTCTTCAGATTGGCCACGGTATCGTTGGCGTTGTCGTAAAGCGCGGGGTCTTTCAGGAATTTCCCGGCGGTCCCCTTGCCCTGTTGCAAATCGTCGATCACGCCGTTCATCTTGTCGAGCGTGGCCACCAGCTTGTCATAGGCGTCATTGCTGTTGATCAGGTGTCCCAGGCTGCCCTGGCCCTTGGCGATTTCATCGACCACTTGCTTGAACTCGGCTACGGTTTCGGAAAGCCGGTCGTAGAGCGCCGGATCGTAAATCAATTTACCCAGCGAGCCTTTGCCGCTCTCGGCAAAGGCCAGAATGCGGTCGGCGCGCTTCAGCAGCGCGTCCATATTTTGCAGCGTGCTCTGGCTGGAGCGCACCACTTCGTTGAAGTCGGGGTGCGCGTGCGTCCGCAGCGTGTCGCCGTCGTGCGCCGGCACGTCCACCGCCTGCGCGCTGTCAATATCGATGTAGGTTTCGCCCAGGACTCCCGCGGTGTCGAGCGAGGTCACCGAATCGCGCCGCAGGTTGAAGCCGTACCGGGTGCTCACTTTCATGGTCACCCGGACCGGGGTGAGCTGCTTTCCCTTGTCCGGAACGATCTGGATCTTGATCACATTGCCGATGTCCACGCCGTTCAGGCGCACCGGCGCTCCTACTCGCAGCCCTTCCGCGTTGTCGAAAAAAGAGAACAGAGTAATGCGCTTGGAAAACAGCCCGGTCGTCCCGCTCATCAGAAAAAGCAGCAACGCCAGCGTGGCGCTGGCCACGATCACTGTGATTCCTACGCGAAGTTCGGACCACTTCAGTTGCTTCTGGCTCGGCAAGAGTTTTCCTTGAACTGCCGCTGCGCTTTCAGAAGGAACGCGGAGACCGCCCCGCGCCCTTCGCAACCTCTCGCAGCATCATAGCAAACCTGGGCGGGAAAGCAGTCTGCATCTTGCCTGATCGAAGGCTCGATTCCGCGTCTTCGGCCTCCAGTGGCGCATCCAACCCGGTTGTGAAACTACTCTCTCTCAACCTGGCCCGGCCGCGGCTGTTCCTGTACAAGGGTGAGACCCTCAACTCGGGCATTTTCAAGTCTCCCGTGGCCGAGCGCGTCAGGCTGCGCAGGTTAAATCTGGATGGCGACCGCCAAGCCGACCTCACGGTGCACGGCGGCCCCTTCAAAGCCGTTTACGCCTATCCCTCCGAGCACTATCCGTTCTGGCGCGGGCAGTTCCCGCAGATGGATTTGCGCCCCGGCGCTTTCGGCGAAAACTTCACGACTGAAGGCCTGTCGGAAGACGATCTGCACATCGGCGACCGCTTACAGGTCGGATCGGCCGTCATTATGGTCCGCCAGCCGCGCATGCCCTGTTACAAGCTGGCGGCAAAATTTCAGCGCGACGACATGATCGAGAGATTTCTCGTCAGCGGCCGCAGCGGTTTTTATTTTTCCGTGGAGCGGGAGGGGGAAGTCGGCGCAGGCGATTCGATCGAGCGAATCATGCGCAACTCCGGCGGAATCACGATTTCCGATATGAACCGGCTATTTGTGAGCGAGCGTTACAACCGAGAGCTTCTGGAAAAAGCGATCGCCACGCCGGAGTTGCCGGAATCCTGGCGCGAATATTTCGTGCCCCGGCTGAAGGGGCCGGCCGTGGAGGCAGAGGAGTAGGAAGCAGGAAAGAAAAAACTCGCCCCTCACCCCGAGGCTGGTTTGCTGAGACGCTTCCACTGCTCGATCAATCCCAGACCATCGACCCATTTTTCGATATAAGCCCGGTCCAGCAAGCTGCCGCGGAGCTGCAAAATTGCTGCGGCATCGCTGATCTGGCGCTCCGACTCTCCCAGCTTTGCCCACTCCAGCTTGGCTACAATCAAGTCCTCTGCGGTCGCAATGAACAGTGAGGTTCCTTGATAGTCCACTTTCAGGCGGCGGCTGAATTCTCCCCGGCTGAAAGCCCGGCTTTTTCGGATGATCAGGTCGATTTTCCAGCCGGTCTTGATGTCGATCACATTAAATAAAGACTCGTTACGGTGCGCTTCGAGCGCCGCGGCTGGTTCCGCGTAGTAATCCTCCCCCGGCAGCCTCGCTAGGAAATCTTGCAATTCTTGCGCGCCCGCTGATATCACGATGTCGATATCTTGCGTCGAACGCGGCGAGCCGTAATAGACGCTGGCAAACGATCCCGTCAGCATGTAGGCGATGCCGGCGTCATCCAGCGCCGACGTGATTCTGCGCAGAACTTCCAGAAAGCTCATGGCAGGCCGGCGGGCAGCGGCTTGGGGAAGAAAGCCAGTCGCAAGAGCTCCCGGGCGATTTGCTTTTCCGACCAATCCGGGTGTTCTCTCAAAAGCCGTGAACGGTTCAATTCGCGGGCGGCCATGCTCATTTCGTAGGCCAGAGCCATCTTCTGCTCTCCCGGCATGGAGCGGTGGATTTCATCCTGCACAGCCTGCGCTTTCGGGCTCGTATCGCTGATGGCCACGCGCAAATGGTAGCACGCGTCGTCCGCTGGGGCGCCAAACCATGGCCGCCGGACAGCTGAAGTCGGCTGCTGCATAAGGCTCGTGCTGGTTGGTTCGTCCCCGGCCACCGGGGCAATTCCCTCGTTGCAATTCCCGCTAACCTCCGGCATAATAAATGTTTGTCTTGACCTCGCCGGACTCATCCGGAAATAAGGAAAGCCTCTGTGTTAATGATTCGACTGGCGCGCATGGGTGCGCGCAAACAACCGCATTACCGCATCGTGGTCATTGAGAAGGCGCGCGCGCGCAACGGTCGCCCCGTGGAAGTGGTCGGGACCTACAATCCCCGCACCAATCCCGCATCCGTCGATATGAAGCGCGACCGTGTCGAATACTGGGTTTCGAAGGGCGCGCAAATGTCGGAGCGGGTGAACAAACTGTTCTCCCGGCCGGCGCCCGCGGCCGTTCCGGCCGCCTGAACCGGGTCGAAGGACTTTCGCCCACAACCAGCTCGCGTGCGTATAGCCAGGTATGACTGAAACCAAAGCCGATCCCCGCCTCCTGCTGGAAAAAATCGCCAAGTGGATCGTCGACGCCCCCGATCAGGTGTTCGTCGAGCACTACGAAGAAGACGATGTGATCGAACTGGAAGTCGCGGAAGACGAGGTCGGGAAGATCATCGGGCGGCAGGGCCGCACCGTGCGCGCGCTGCGCGCGCTGTTGAGCGCTGCCGGCGCCCGCGCCCACAAACGGTATCAGTTGGAAGTGATCGACTAGGCGCATCCGCCATTCGCGATCCTGAAACCAACGCGGACTTCATCACTCTGGCTCGCGTGGCAAGAACCCAGGGCCGCCGCGGCGAAGTGGCTTGCGAGGTATTAAGCGACGTCCCCGATCGCTTCGCTTCGGGAATGAAGTTGCTGGCCCTGCCCGGCGATAGCGGCCCGCGCCGCGAGGTACAGATCGAAGACCTCTGGCCGCACAAGGGCTTGCTGGTGTTGAAATTCGCCGGCGTGGATTCGATCTCGGCCGCGGAAGAGTTGGTCGGCAGCCAGTTGCAGGTGCCGCGGGGCCAGCGTTCGCAGCTCGAGCCCGGCTGGAATTACGTGAGCGATCTGGTCGGCTGCGCCGTGTTCGACCGCGGCCGGGAAATCGGCCGCGTAGAAGATGTGCACTTCGGCGCCGGCGAAGCGCCGTTGTTGATTGTCGGCGACGCCGCCGGAAATGCCTTCGAGATTCCCTTTGCCGAAGCGTATCTCGCGGGCATGGATGTCGATCGGAAGCGGGTCAACATGAACCTGCCCGAAGGCCTGCTGGAAGTGAACGCGCCCATGACGCCGGAAGAAAAGCGTGAGCAGGCCCGTCCGGTAAGAAGGAAAAGGTTTACTGGGGGCTCTGAGACCTGAGAACCGGGAACTGGTTTTGAGAGCGGACATTGTTACCATTTTTCCAGAGTTCTTCCGCGGTCCTCTGGATCACGGCATCACCCGCCGCGCCCAGGAAATGGGCCTGGCGGAAATAAAGATTCACGATCTCCGCGAGTTCACGCGTGATCGGCATCGCACCGTCGATGATCGGCCCTTTGGCGGCGGTGAAGGTATGGTGCTCAAGCCCGAGCCGTTGTTCGAGTGCCTGGAAGCGATGAGCGTAGCGCCCCGCGAAGAGCGCGTGAATGGGTCGGTGAAAGAATCGGTGGTCCTGCTCTCGGCGCAGGGAAGGCCGTTTACGCAGAGCATAGCCGCCGAACTGGCCGCTCTCGACCGCTTGGTTTTTATCTGCGGACGTTGTGAAGGCGTGGATGAGCGGGTGGCCGGGCATCTCGCCGACCGCGAGCTGTCCATCGGCGATTATGTTCTAAGCGGTGGAGAAATGGCCGCCGCTGTG
>DATLKM010000283.1:0-18117 GCA_035538435.1 Binatia bacterium | reverse complement strand
GAAGTTGCCAAGCAGGTTGTGATCTTCCTTCATCACAGAGCTGTATTCATAGCGCAGGCCGAAGTTCACTGTGAGGCTTCGGGTGGCGCGCCAGTCATCCTGCGCGAACAAGCCGTAGGCCCAGTTGTGAATCTGCCGCCTGGGATCGCCTACTTGTACCGAGGCTTTGAAGGGATCGCCGGCGAAGAAGTCTTCCAATTGAGTTGAAGCGGGCAATGCGACCCCGCCCAGGAAGGTGATGCTGCCGCGGGCGTTGCCGAAGGCCCCGCCGGTCACTTCGTTACGGTGAAGTTCTCCGCCGAACTTGAAGGCGTGCGCGCCGCGGGTGTAGGAAACGTGATCGACGAACTGGGTGATCGAATCCGGGCCCTGGAATTTCGGCCACTTGAAGCCGCCGAGTCCCGGGACGAACGCTCCGGCAAAGCCGAGACGCGGCAAGCCGCCGGTGAAGGGCCCGCTGTCGCCTGTGTCGAGGCCGTAGGCGGACGCGGGAGTATTCAAATCGCCGGGCAGAGTGGGCTGGTAGAGGCGGTTGTAACCGAAGCGGGCTTCGTTCACCCATTTTGCGTTCGGAGTATAGATCCAGCTCGCGCCCACCACTTGAGCGCGGGTGTGAATTTTGGAGAGCCACTTGGTTTGCAGCTCGGGAAAATCTTCCACCGTGCCGTTGTCGTTGCCGTAGAAATAAAGGCCGCTGATGGCGCTTTTCTCGTTCAGGGTGTAATCGACCCGGCCGATGACGTTGTCAATGCCGACATCGTTGGGAAAACCTTGTGTGATGCCGGAGGATTGCGTGTTGTTGATGGGAAAGCCGGTGCCGTTGCACGTAACCGCGCCCGTTGCCGCCCAGGTGCAACCGGAGATCAACTGGCTGGCATGACTGACGGTGATGGGGACGCCAGCGGCGATTCCGGCCTGCAAGTCGGAAATCGCATCGGCGATGCTGTTCAGGCAATCGCCGGTGACATAGGTACAGTTTCCCGCGTTGGTCAGCGAGTGCCCCATGAACGGCGTGGTAACGCTATAGGTGTTGCCGACGTCGTAGCGCTGGCCTTCGTAAGCTCCGAAGAAAAATGCCTTGTCTTTGATGATGGCGCCGCCGAGACTGCCGCCGAACTGTTCCAGGGTGCGCGGGGTTTGCGGAGCGGTAGTCGAGTTGAAGTAATTCCGCGCGTCGAAAACCGTTCCGTCGCGGCCGAAAGCAAAAGCGCTGCCGTGAATGGTATTGGTGCCGGATTTCAAACCGACGTTGATGACCGCGCCCGGCTTCCATCCGTATTCCGCGGGTGGATTTTCCTGAACGTTGAATTCCTGGATGGCGTCGATGGGGAGAATCGTCGCCGAGTCGCCGGCGATGCCGGCGCCGTTAATGATTCCCTGCCCGGAAAAAGGTTCGCTGTTGAAAAGGCCTTCGACGAAATAAGCGTTGTCTTCGGCGCGCAGACCGTCGGTGCTGGTGGTGGAGAATCCTCCGCCGGGATAACGCATGACGCCGGGACGAAGCTGCAACAGATTTTCGTAATTGCGGCCGTTGAGGGGCAGGTCGTTGATTTCGGCATTGCTCAACGTGCCGCCCAGAGTGGCCGAGGTCGCGTTCACTAAGGGCACTTCTTCGGTGACGGTGACGACTTCAGAAACGTTGCCGGCCTGGAGAGTGAAATCGGCGCGGACGTCGGTGGCCACTTCCACCGGCACGGTGGGACGCTCCTCAGCTTTGAAACCCTTGGCCTCGACGTGAATCTTGTAGGTTCCCGGCATGAGGTCGGCGGCGACGTACTCGCCCGACGCGCTGGTGGTGAGCGTGCGCGAAGTGCCGCGCTGGGTGTCGGTGACCACGACCGTAGCGCCAGTCAGCGCCGCGCCGGTGGGGTCAGAGACCAGGCCAAGAATTCTGCCCGCCGTCGACTGGGCAAAAGCCGGCAGGCAAAGAACCGCGAGCGCGAGACAGCCGGCGAAAACGTGTGCGATTCGGCGGCTGCGGTTAAGGGAACGAAGAGCGGAGATCGGGCACATCATGCAGAACCCTCCAAAAATCTCTGGTCGGACAGCCATACCATTGCTTTATGAATGAAGTCAAGAAAATTCTCCGATACAACCCCGTTTTGCACAAGGGCCGGGAGCCTGAGCAGTAACGAATGAGGCGCGTAACTTTTTGATCTGCCGCAGGAATTTCGCGGCGAAGGGGGGACTTGCGCGGGCTCGCGAGATGATGTATCTTTCGAGCTGTCATACCACCATACCTAAAGACCAATGCTGATCTCGCAAACCAAATTGCCAGAAGCTGGCGCGGCCACAGTGGACCTGCGGTATAGTAGCCAGACCAGAGGCGCTTTAGCGCCGCCGCATGCGGGAGACAGTCCTGTGTATAAGGTGGTTCGCACTTCCCGGCTTTACGAACAGATTGTCCAACAGATTGAAGCTTCCGTTCTTGACGGCACGCTGAAACCGGGCGACCAGTTGCCGGCGGAGCGCGAACTGGCCCAGCGTTTGGGCGTGAGCCGGACGGCCGTCCGCGAAGCGGTGAAGGCGTTGCGCGAGAAAGGCCTGGTGGAAGCCTATTCGGGACGGGGAACATTTATCACCGATGGAACCACGCACGCCGCGCGGCAATCTTTCGATTTGATGATTAAAGTGGGGCAGCAGGAAGGCTCGCCCCATCTGGCTGAGCTGCGCCTGATTCTGGAGCCGGGAATTGCGGCCCTGGCTGCGGTGCGCGCCAAAGAGGACGACGTCGCCGCCATGCGGGAAGCGGTAGCCATGATGGACCGCTCGCAAAAAGATCCGGCGGCCTTCATTGAAGCCGATCTCGATTTTCACCTGGCGCTGGCGGAAGCGGCGGCCAACCCGCTGATCCTCTCGCTGATCGATTCCATCGTGGGCCTGCTGCGCGAGCAGCGCATCAAAATTTTTAACGTCGAAGGCGGCCCGCAGCGCGGGCAATTCCACCACAAACGCATTCTTGAGGCCATGGAACGGCACGACGCGGAAACCGCGCGCACGGCCATGCGCGCGCACCTGGAGCAGGTGCGGCAGGATTCGCGCGCACCACTCGGTCCCAAGGTTCACGGCAAACCCGCGCCACCGGCATCGCGGGAAACGTAGCTTATTTCTTGAAAGTCCGGCTCGGGCCGGGCGAAGGCTTAGGGGCGAATGGCAAAAATAGGATTCATCGGCTTGGGAGTCATGGGCAGCCAGATGGTGAACCGGCTGCTGAGCAAGGGACATACCGTCACTGGCTATAACCGCACGCGATCCAAGGCACAGTGGCTGGTGGAAAAAGGGATGCAGTGGGGCGACTCGCCGCGAGCGGTCGCGACTGCTTCCGATTTTGTTTTCGCCATGGTCACCAACGCCGCAGCCACCGCGGCAATCACCGAAGGCCCCGAGGGAATGCTCGCGGGCTTAAGCGCCGGCAAAGTGTTCATCGACATGAGCACAATCAGCCCCAACGTAAGCCGCGCGCTGGCGGCCAAAGTCCGCGAAAAAGGCGCGGACATGGTGGATTCGCCGGTTTCCGGCAGTGTAATCACCTTGCAGGAAGGAAAACTTTCTGTGATGGTGGGCGGGCGAAGCGAGACCTTCGAAAAAGTGAAGCCCATCCTGCTCGATGTTGGGCCGAAGGTGACGCATGTCGGCGATAACGGCCTGGCGTTGTCGATGAAGATTGCGGTGAACCTGTCTCTCGCAGTGCAGATGCTGGCATTCTCCGAGGGCGTTTTGCTGGCGGAGAAAAGCGGCATTGCCCGCGAAACTGCGGTGGATGTTCTGGTGCACAGCGCGGTCGCTTCCCCGATGATTCAATACCGCGGCCCGTTTGTGTTGCAGCAGCCGGAAGAGGCCTGGTTCGACGTGAACATGATGCAGAAAGACATGGTGCTGGCCATGGAACTGGGGCGGCAGCTCGACGTTCCGCTGCCGACCACCGCGGTGAGCAACGAATTTCTGACCGCGGCGCGCGGCATGGGCTGGACCAAGTACGACTTTGCCTGCATGTTCGACGTGCTGGCGGCGATGTCGGGCGTGAGCACGCCGGTTACGACCGGAGTCAAAAAACAATGACCACAGCCATCACCAACCAAGCGGCGGGACAGGGAGCTGCCACCGATAAAGAAAAATGGCTGCAGGCTTACCGGAAAATGGTCAGCATCCGGCTGTTCGAAGAACAGGTGAATGAACTGTACACCCGGGCGCTGATGCCGGGCCTGGCGCATTTGTACAGCGGCGAAGAGGCGGTGGCGGTGGGAATTTGTGAGGCCCTCCGCATTGACGATTACATTACCAGCACGCACCGCGGGCACGGGCACTGCTTAGCCAAAGGCGCGTCTCCCGACCGCATGTTTGCCGAGCTGCTGGGCAAAGAGGCGGGCTACTGCCGGGGCAAGGGAGGATCGATGCACATTGCCGATCCGGCGACCGGCAACCTGGGGGCGAATGCAATTGTTGGCGGAAGCGTGGGAATCGCCACCGGCGCCGCGTTCGCGGCAAAGAATCTGGGGACCGACCGGGTGGCGATTTGCTTTTTCGGTGAAGGCGCTCTGGGCCAGGGCTCTCTGTACGAGGTGATGAACCTGGCGCAACTTTGGACGCTGCCCGTCATCTACGTCTGCGAGAATAATCAGTACAACGAATACACGCACTTTCAGGAAACCACGGCCGGAACGATTCTGGGCCGCGCCGCCGCCTTCGGATTGGAAACGGCCTCGGTCGACGGCCAGGATGTGCGCGCGGTAAATGAAGTTGCGGCGCGGCTGGTGCAGCGGGCGCGCGCAGGCGGCGGGCCGGCATTCCTGCAATGCGACACCTACCGCTACAGTGGGCACCATGTCGGCGACATCAACCGCGAGTATTACCGCTCCAAGCAGGAAGAAAATTTGTGGAAGAGCGACCGCGATCCCATCAAAGTGCTGGGGCTTTGGTTGCTGAAACAGGGTTACGCAGACGCGCCGGCGTTGGAAAAACTCTCAGACGAGATTCGGCACGAAATGGAAGCGGCGGTGAAGTTCGCGATTGAAGCTCCCTACCCCAATCCGGAAGAAGTGGGAAAACACGTTTATGCCTGAACGCGAACTCACATTTGCGCAAGCCGTGCGTGAAGCGCTGGCGGAAGAAATGCGCCGCGACTCGCGAGTATGCATTCTCGGCGAAGACGTGGCGGAAGCAGGCACGCCGTTCAAGGTCCTCTCCGGACTGGTGGAAGAGTTCGGCCCCAAGCGCGTAGTCGACACTCCCATATCGGAGGCCGGTTTCACCGGCGTAGGAGTGGGGGCGGCGATGACGGGGATGCGACCGGTGGTCGATATCATGTTCGGCGACTTCATCACGCTGACCATGGACCAGATGGTGAACCAGGCGGCCAAAGTTCACTACATGTCGGGCGGGCACTGGAAAGTCCCGATGGTCATGCGCACAACCCTGGGCGCAACGCGCCGGTCGGCGGCGCAGCACTCGCAGTCGCTGCATGCGTGGTTCAGCCACATTCCGGGATTGAAAGTTGTGCTGCCTTCCACTCCCTATGACGCGAAGGGACTGCTGAAGGCTGCGATTCGGGATGAGAATCCGGTCGTCTTCTTCGAAGACAAAATGATGTACAAGCTGAAAGGGCCAGTGCCGGAAGGCGAGTACACGATTCCCCTGGGCGTGGCTGATGTCAAGCGGGCGGGCAACGATATAACGCTGGTGGCGACCAGCAGCATGGTGCAGGTGGCGCTGGGCGCGGCAGTAATGCTGGAACAAGAAGGCATAAGCGCCGAAGTGGTGGATCCGCGCACGACGTGGCCGCTCGACGAAAAAACGCTGATCGACTCGGCCAAGAAAACTTCGCGCGCGATCGTGCTCGATGAAGGGTATGGGCGTTATGGAGTCACGTCGGAGCTTGCGGCGGTGATTGCCGAAGGCGCATTCTACGATCTGGACGCACCCGTAAAACGCATGGGAGCGATGCACGTTCCGATTCCGTTTTCGCCGCCGCTGGAAGATGAGACCGTGCCGACGGAGCAGAGTGTGTTCGAAGCGGCGCGAACCATGTGCAAGTGAAGCTGCGAGCTGCGAGCTTGGAGCTGCGAGCTTCGGCCACAAAACGGAGCACACGGCGGGAGTTTGCTTGACATCTGCGGCTCGAAGCTAAGGAGTTTTTATGGCGCTGAAAACCTATGGAACCATGGCCGTCGACTGGGAAAACCGGATCGACTTTGACCGTCTGCGCCGGGAACGGTTGCAACGCGCCAAAGATTTGCTGAAGAAATCGGAGATGGGCGCGCTGCTCTGTTTCGACATGAACAACGTGCGCTACCTGACGTCGACCCACATCGGCACCTGGGCGCAGGACAAGGCCAACCGGTTTACTCTGCTGCCGCAAAATGACGAGCCGATCCTGTGGGATTTCGGATCTGCGGCAAGACATCATCAACTGAATTGCCCGTGGCTGGGGGACCGTTCGCGGCCGGGAATTTCCATGCTGCGCGGCACCATGTCTCCCGAGCACGGCCGGGCCGAAGATGTAGCCAGGAAAATCCGCATCGAGCTCGAAATGCGCGGCCTGCACAAGGAGCCGGTGGGCATCGACATCATCGAACTTCCCGTCCTGTTCGCCTTGCAGCGCGAAGGCATCAAAGTCGTCGATGGGCAGGAACTCATGTCGAACGCGCGCGTGATCAAGACGCAGGATGAAATCGCGCTGCTCAATCATTCCGCCATGATGGTCGACGCCGCCTATGACGAACTTTATCGCGCCATGAAGCCGGGCCTGCGCGAGAATGAAGCCGTCGGCCTGGTAAGTAAGGTTCTCTACGACATGGGTTCGGAGTATGTGGAGGCGGTGAATGCCATCTCCGGTGAGCGCTGCAATCCTCATCCGCACGTCTTCTCGGACCGCGTGCTGCGCCCGGGCGATCCCGTGTACTACGACATTCTGCATTCCTACATGGGATATCGCACGTGCTACTACCGCTGTTTCAGCATCGGTTATGCGTCGCACGCCATGGTCGATGCCTACAAACGCTGCCGCGATTATCTGGATGCCGCGATCGAACTGATTCGTCCCGGACGCAACACCGCCGAGATCGCCGCCGTCTGGCCCAAGGCGCAGGACTTCGGCTTCGCCAACGAAGAGGCCGCCTTCGCCCTGCAATACGGTCACGGCATCGGCCTCGCCATCTGGGAAAAACCTGTGATCTCGCGCCTGGTTTCGCTCGATCATCCGCAAACCCTGGAGCCCGGCATGGTATTCGCGCTGGAAACGTTCTGGCCTTCCACCGACGGCTGGAGCGCGGCGCGGATTGAAGAAGAAATCGTGGTTACGCCAACCGGACATGAAGTGATTACGCGTTTTCCGGCGGAAGAATTGCTGGTGGCGGGGGCACACTATTTCACGGTCAACGGCCCGCTGCCGACCACGCGCGAAAGCGAAGCCGCGCCCAGCGAACGCGTGCTCGAGATGATCGAGGCCAGCGCGAAGAACGAAGGCGCCGCCGTAACCAGATGAACGATCTGTACTGAGAGCGTCTTCACCATAGAGTCACAGAGGAAAGCAGCAATCTGAAGACGAGTAATCACGACGAACTTTAACCTTGAAAGATGGCGCGCTGGTTATTCCCCAGTTCCTAATTTTTCCGCTTCTCCGTAACTTTGCGCCCCGGCGGTGAAAAATAACTATGGCCTTCAGTGTTGTTATGCCCGCACTCGAGATGGCGCAGGAAACCGGCAAGCTCATCGCCTGGCGCAAGCAGGAAGGCGACCGCGTTTCCAAAGGCGAGCCGTTGCTCGAAATCGAAACCGACAAAGCGGTGGTGGAAGTCGAAGCGCCCGCCGACGGAGTACTGGCGGGAATTTCCGCGCAGGCGGGAACCGATATTCCCGTGGGACAAACCATCGCGTGGATCGTCGCGCCGGGTGAGCAGCCGCCTGCGGCCACGCAAACTGCCAACGCACCTGCCGCGCGCGCGAAAACGGAATCTCATGCCGCGCCGGCGGCCGCTCCCGCGGTGCAATCCGCCGCTTCGGAAGGCGCGAGGATTTCTCCCAAGGCGCGGCGGTTGGCAAAAGAATTGGGAGTTGATCTTGCAGCGGTGCGCGGATCGGGCGCGGGGGGAGAAATTCTGGCTTCGGACATTCAATCCGCCGCCGGCGCTTCGAGCGCTGCTTCGGCCTCTGCGAAGCCGTCCGGCCTTGAAGTTCCCACCACACTTGGCCGGCTGATGGCCGAGCGCACCACGCAAAGCTGGACGACGGTGCCGCACTTTTTTGTCACGCGGGAAATCGATGCCGGCGAATTAAACCAGTACCGGGCAAAGTTGACGGCAGAACTCGAACTTTCGCACAAAATCAAAATCACGCACACCGACCTGCTGGTTGCGCTCACTGCGCGCGTTCTCCTGAAACACCCGCGGCTCAACGCAAGCTGGACCGCCGAAGGCATTCGCCTGCATGATCGCGTGAATATGGGCGTGGCGATTGCAGTGAACGATGGCGTGGTGGCGGCGGTCATTCCGAACGCGCACAAAGCGACGGTCGCTGAGATTGCAACACAGAGCCGGGAAATTGCCGAACGGGCGCGCGCGGGCAAGCTGCGTCCAGCCGATATCGCCGATGCTACGTTCACCATCAGCAATCTCGGCATGTATCACGTGGACGCATTCAGCGCGATCATCACCCCGCCGCAAGCGGCGATTCTGGCCGTGGGCGGCATCGCCGACCGCGTGGTTGCCGTGGAAGGGAAACCCGCAGTTCGGCAGATGTTGACCGTGACTCTCTCCTGCGATCACCGGGTGGCTGATGGCGCGCGGGCGGCGCTGTTCTTGAACGAACTGGCCGAGGCGATTCGGGAACCCCACAAGATGCTTTCGTCATCTTAGACACCGGGTGCGATGTGAAAGCCGCAGTGCTCAGAACGCCGCGTGAGCCTCTTTCTGTTGAAGACGTTCCTCAACCACAACCTGCCTTTGATCATGTGTTACTTCGCGTGCGCGCTTGTGGCGTTTGCCGCACGGATCTTCATATCGTTGAGGGCGAACTGCCGGCGAAGAAGCGGCCACTGATTCCAGGACATCAGATTGTTGGGATCGTGGAAGAGGGCGCGACGGGCACACTCCCCAAAGGCACGCGCGTGGGCGTTTCCTGGATGGGCGGGATTGACAGCACATGCCCTTACTGCCGGCGTGGAATGGAGAACCTGTGCGATGCGCCCGAGTTCACGGGCTATACCGTGGATGGCGGATATGCGCAGTATGCTGTGGCGCGCAGCGACTTTGTTTATTCGCTGCCGCCTGAACTTGACGATCTTCACGCCGCTCCTTTGCTGTGCGCGGGCATCATCGGCTTTCGCAGCCTGCGCGTGGCTGGTGTTGAACCGGGCGACAAGGTTGGGCTTTTCGGTTTCGGAGCTTCCGCGCATCTGGTGATTTCGGTTCTGCATGCGTGGAATTGCGAAGTCTACGTTTCCACGCGCGGAGCGTCGCATCGCAGGCTGGCCGAATCGCTGGGCGCAAAGTGGGTGGGCGGTGAAACCGACAAGCCACCGCTGGCGCTCGATCGCGCCGTCACCTTCGCGCCCAGCGGGGACGTCGTGATCGCCGCACTCTCCAGCTTGCGCAAAGGGGGTGTCGTCGCCATCAATGCGATTCATCTTGACCGCATGCCGGAATTCGACTACGACACGCTGCTGTGGGGAGAAAGACAAATCCGAAGCGTGGCCAATATGACCCGCAACGACGCTCGAGACTTTCTCCAGCTCGCCGCCGAAATCAAGTTGCAACCGAAAGTGACTACCTTCTCGCTCGATCGCGCCAATGATGCGCTGGCTGCGGTGAAGCACGATGCGATCGACGGCGCCGCGGTGATTCTTCCTACTTAAGCTCGATCACGGCCAGGCCGTAAGACGGCAAGGTCAGAGTCAGCGCGCCGTTTCGAAGTTCGGCCTGCTCGGGGGCGGGAAGCTGCGCGGCTTCCTGCAACTGCTCAATCTGCGCCTGGGTTGGATAAGGCGGCTGTCCCATCTGGTCGTACAAAGCATGCACATCGCCATGCTGGCGATCCACGCGATTAATCGACACAGCATGGGCCTTTGTCCCCTTAAAGCGCAGAGTCATTGTCTTCTCTGCGCCCGGCGTTTCCGGAGGAGCGTAGTTCCACACGGCAATCACCAGCGTTCCGTTTTCGCGGCGAGTTACGAGCGCGTGTTCCGAATCGACAGCGATTCTTTCGTTTCCCAACTCGTGGAGGACTTCAAAGGCGTCGAACGCGGGCTTGGGAATATCGTCTTCGGCCATCAGCCCGAATCCGCCGTAAAAGGGCTGCTTCACCACGCCCTGCTCCTCAAACACGTCGGAGAATGTCCAGTACGACATCATGTCGACCAGGCCATCGCATTGGCGGATGGTATCGGCCATCCAGGGGCCCATGTAGCTTCGGTCGGTGACATCGGGTTCGTTCATGTAACTGGCGTTGAACTCGCTCCAGATCAGCGGAAGATCGGGGCGCGGGGAAGACTTGATTTCATCGTGAACTTTGCGAACGGCGCGGCACACGAATTTATCCCGCGGTATGGTTTCGCTGGTGCCGAATACTTTCTGCGCGTCATCATTGCCGTAGACGTGGGATGAAACGAAATCCACGGGTATTTTGTTATCGACGCAGTGCTTGATGAAGGCGTCGGCCCACGCCGCCTGCGCCGTAGCCGGCCCGCCGATGCGCAAGCGGACATTTACATTTTTCACCGCGCGCGCCGTGTGATCGTACAGCTCCCAATAAGTCGACTGTTTGGGATCCCCGGCCCAGAAATCCAGATTGGGCTCGTTCCACACTTCGAAATACCACTGCGCTACTTCGTCGATTCCATAGCGATCGACCAGGTGGCGGGTGAAATTTGTAATCAGTGCGTCCCACTTCGCGTAATCTTTCGGCGGAGAAATGTTCTGGTGATACCAGAAGGGGTGCAGCGCCTGGCTGGCCGCCAGCTTTTTCGGCATAAAACTCAGTTCCACAAACGGCCTGACCCCGTTGGCCAGCAGGCCGTCGTAAATCTGATCGACATAGGAAAAGTTGTAGACCGGATTGCCCTGCGCATCTTCATCGTAAACGCCGACCTCATCATGAAAAATGGCGTGAAAGCGGACGTAGCGAAAATCGGTGATCCGCTTCACCTCGCGCAGATCGCGGCGATAATCGTCACGCAGGGAGAGAATGGCGCGGCCGGAGCCGAACATCTGCTCCCAAAAATGCGGGAAAGGATGCGCGGGAGCGGAAGCGTCAATCACAAGGGTTTCGGCAGATGGCGGGGTGGTTTGTGAGGGCGAGGGCAGGCTGAAGCAGAGGATGGTGAAAAGGACAATTTGTGTCTTGGTTCGCATCGGGAGTCCGTTCGGCGCAGCAGGAATTCTAACGCGTGCAGCGGATTTTAGATGCAGAACGGACGATGGCGGTCTCGGCAAAAAGGCGCCGAATCTATTGCCCGCCGCCTCTTAGACGCGCAGCCTCAAACTCGTCGCCCTTCTGCCAGTTGACGATCTGGGGAAGTCCGGCGGCCTCCCATCCGAGGGCGAAGCCGAAGCGCGCCACAGCGGAAAGCCCGGTGAAATCCATATCGCTGCGGTATTCGTCGCTCGGCTGGTGGTAACGGCTCTGCACGAACTCCAGGTTCTTCTCGATTCCCCAAGCTTCGTTGTGGCCCTTGAACTTCATCCCTTCGTTGATGGAAAACGACGGAACGCCGACGCGGGCCAGGCTGAAATGGTCGGAGCGATAGAACTGTCCAGCTTCGGGACGGCCATCGGGACGAATGGCCAGCCGGAATTCTTTCGCCGTGGCCTGCACCCAGGGATAAAACGTGGTGCGTTCCGCGCCGGAGACTTCGACCTCTTCCGCCGCGCCAAGCGGCTGGACATCATCGTAGTTAAGATCGAGGGAAATCTTGCCGGCGGGTACGGGAGAATGTTTGCCGAGATATTCGGAGCCGAGAAGCCCCTGCTCTTCGGCAGTGACGGCGGCAAAAAGAATGGAGCGGGGGGGCCGGTCTTTGGCGATGCTGAAGGCGCGCGCCAGCTCGAGAAGGATTCCGCAACCGGTCGCATTGTCGGATGCGCCGTTGTAGATATTGTCGCCCGGCAGGTCGGGGCGAATTCCAAGATGGTCGTAATGCGCCGTGTACAGGATGGCTTCATCGCCCATTTTCCGGCTTGCACCGGGCAGCACGGCCAGGACGTTGCTGGATTCGAAATTCCGCAGCTTGCTGACCATGTGGGCTTTCAATTTCGCGTCCAGCTTGACCGGATGGAAGTCGCGGCTGCGAGCGTCGGCCATCATCCTGTTGAGGTCCGCGCCGGAAGCCGAGGCCAGCTTTTTCGCGACATCGAACTGAATCCAGGAGGCAACTTTCAGGGCGGGGCCGTCGAGCTTGAGGAATGACTTCTCGCCGGAATTCGAGTTGCGAACCACGTCCCACGGATAACTCGCCATATCCTCTTTGTGAATCAGAATCACACCCGTTGCGCCTTTGCGCGCCGCTTCTTCGTACTTGTAGGTCCAGCGGCCGTAGTAGGTGAGGGCCTTGCCTTTAAAGAATCTGGGATCGTCGGAGGGCGGCTCATTCACCAGCATCAGCAGAACCTTGCCGCGCACGTCCGTGCCCTTGTAGTCGTCCCAGTTGTATTCCGGCGCTTCAATACCGTAGCCGACGTAAACAATGTCGGCGTCAATTTCCGATTGCGGCTGCTGGGTTTCGTCGTAGGCGACGTAGTCCTCGAGCGGCTTCAGATCCAGCTCCGGCCCGCGCTTTGGGGCAAGCGTGAAGTGCGTTTCGGGCAGGGTGGTCACGCCGACCAGCGGGACTTTCTGCATGTAGGACCCGTTGTCTCCGGCGGGTTTGAGTCCGTACTCGGCAAACTGGGTCGCTATGTATTCGGCGGCAATGTCGCCGCCGCGCTGGCCGGTGCCGCGGCCTTCCAGCAGATCATGCGAAAGAAAGCGGACGTGCCAGCGAATATGGTCGGGGCTGATGGTTTCCAACGCGGCGAATGCCGAGCCAGGCAGGTGAACCGAGACCGGCTCGTGCCGGGAACCGGCGGGCGCGGGCTCGCCGGCCCACAGCGGCAGGCCCAGAATTGCCCCCAGGAAAAGCGCGGCACCGCGGCGAATTCTCATCAATCTGTTCCCATGACGAAAAGCGGCTTTCCCTGCTTGAGAAAGCCTGAAAATGAAGTGTGGTTATCTAGTGATTAAATTGTAAAGCACACCAAGGGCGGGTGTTAATCACCAAAGATTACGCCGGAGATGGAACTGCGGGTCACGCACTCTCGCGCTTTTGGAGATGGAGGGGTGTACGAAAGGTAAGACTTAGTTGTGGCCTTCATTTTTTTACCGGGCTGCCGGGATTCACCAGCCGATTTTCCGGAGCGACCGTGGCATAACAGTTTGCGAATTCCTGCGTAAGGGTCTTGGCGTCACTGCAAGGATCGTGGTGGTGATGGTGGTGTTCGCTTTCCTTTTCTTCCGGTTCGGACTTCTCCGGCTTGTCCCGGCCACCGGTTTCATTCTTATTGGCCGTATCGAAATAATGCTGGAAACTCAGGTCCAGACCGGGTATGGATTTCCAGTCGAGATGAAACTTGGACTCCCATCCGGGAGGGAGAGTAAACGGCTGGTTGAGATGAGACTGGGGATCGGCAGGAGGCTTCGGATGGGTCGGATGGCTGAGGCTGCCTCTCTGTTCCAGCAGGTTGATGCCGGACTTGGGTTGGCTCTGGTGTGACTTGGGCACGACCGAGGGACTGCCGGGGCCCGGAATCTTGTGTGTCTCGGCTGGTGGCTTCCACGCCTTCTCAGCCTCGGAGACATGCTTTGCCGGTTCCACCTTCTCCCCTTGTGCGCGCATGGGCGGGCAGGCAGTAAGAATCGAAAACATCGCCAGCAGGCAGAAACAGCTTGGCATGGGGACCTCCGCGGGAGGGCAATTCCGGTCTGCCTAATATGGTGAAGAGGTCCCGAAGTTCGTTTCAAAGAATCTGTTGGGCATCAAGCCCCGCGACCGCGGGGTCAGTTCTTCGAACCTCAACCGGCGCGGAAGTCGCGCACGTCTTCGCCGGGCTGGAAAATCAAGGCAGGCGGCGTCTTTTCCAGTTCCGCCAGCTTGCGGTTGAGTTGCTCGAAATCCGCCTTGACCCAGCCCACGCTTGCAAGCTCAATTTCGCCGTCTTCGGCGATCCAGAAAATGGTGGGCACATTGGTCAATCCGTAGGCATTCGATGCCGGATATTTTTCCGTGTCATCGAGCAGCACGGGGAAGGTTACGCCGAATTGTTTGCTGAATGCGGCCGTCTCGCGTGGATCGTTCTGCGAGACTCCCACCAGGGTCACGTTTTTGTGCCCGTAGGCTTTGTAGAGCCTTTCGAGAAAAGGAAATGCGTACTGGCAGGTCGGGCAGGAAACCTTGAAAAAGGCCAGCACCACTGGCCCGCGGGTCAGTTCGTCGCGAAGGACAAATCGTTTGCCATCCATCGCTTTCAATTCAAAATCCGGCGCTTTTGTGCCGGCGCTCAATGCCGCCATCGGTCCTCCGCGTAAATGAAACAGGTCTTTGAGCCAGCGCATACGCCCCGTAGCTACTGACGCTACCATTTTAGATGATGAAAAGCCGCGCAGGATGAGGATTCTGATCGCGTATGATGTTCGCCGAGGGTGAATTATGAACCAAAGGGACTGCATTTTTTGCCGGATCATCGGGGGCGAAATTCCTGCCAAAAAAGTCTATGAGAATGAGCATGTCTTTGCCTTTGAGGACATTAACCCGCAGGCGCCCACGCACGTGCTGATCATTCCCAAGCGCCATTTCGCGGGGCTGAAAGAGGCCGAGGCAGCTGATGCCGAAACGATCGGCCAATGCCATTTAGCGGCGGCGGAAATTGCGCGGCAGCGAAAAATTGAAAATGGCTACCGCACTGTGCTGAACGTAGGCCCGGGCGCGGGACAGTCTGTGTTTCACCTGCATGTGCACTTGCTGGGCGGGCGTTCGCTGAACTGGCCGCCGGGATAGGGTTTTCAAAGACTTTCTTGACAAATGACCGTTCCGGCAGCACAATCTCCATAGGCGAATAAAAAGCGAATACGCCTCCGGATTCCGCACCGGCGCTCCCTGAAAATTCTCCGAGGAATTTATGTCTTCCGCAGTGATTTCCACTACGGCGGCCCAAGGCCGCTTTTTCGTTTTTGAGGACGAAACAGTTGTCGATGAGGCGGCAGCATCCGCGGCACCGGGCTGGTTTTCGGGCAGAACTACGGACATGGCCGCCGGCGGTTACCGGCCGCAATCGGCAAACGAGAAATCGAAACTCCTCTCCGCCATCACGCCTGCCTCACGCCTGGAGTTGCGCCCTGCTCCGGAAATGGTCCCCAGCGGCATCAGCGCCATTGACGCCCTTACCGGCGGCCTGCCCCGCGGATGCCTCACGGAAATCTGCGGCCCGGCATCTTCCGGCCGCGCCACTTTTTTATCGGCGGCTTTAGCCGCCACCACGCAGCGCGGAGAATTCTGCGCCGTGGTCGATGCCAGCGACGCTCTCGATCCGCAATCGCTGGTGAATGCCGGCGTGAATTTGGGGCGGCTGCTGTGGGTGCGGTGCGGCGATCATTTTCCCGTTAAAAAAGCTTCACCACAGAGACACCCTTCGACTGCGTTCAGGGCGGGCAGAGACGCCGAGAAGAGAAAGCAGGGTCATCCTGAGCGTAACCGCGCTTCAGGCGGAGCGGATCTCCCGGCAAACGACTCTCGTTTTAGTTCCGAACATTGCCTGGAGCAACTGCTGCGCGCCACCGATCTTCTGCTGGAAAGCGGGGGCTTTGGCCTGATCGCGCTCGATCTCTGCGATCTGCCGCCGCAAACCGCGCGCCGCATTCCGCTGACCACATGGTTCCGCTTCCGCCGCGCGGTTGAGCACACGCCTACCGTGCTGCTGGCGTTGGAAAGACAGTCGATTGCGGGAAGCTGCTCGTCGTTGCTGCTGAAATCGGTTCTCGGTTCCCGGTTCTCAGCTCTCAGTGAAGAAAGAATGCAATTGCTGACCGGGATGGAGATCAAAGTTGAGGTCGTTCGCTCCCGTTTGAACATGAATTGGGAAACAACTTTTATAGACCGTAAGCCCCCGGGTTCGGCCAGCGCCGCATTTTCCTGCAAAACCGCCTGGACTGGATGAGTAAACAACTGAGAACCGAGAACTGGGAACTGAGAACTGGCTTTCCATGTTTGCCTGCATCTTCATTCCGAATTTTCCCGTGGCCGCGATGGTTCGCGCCGAGCCGGAGCTGCGCCCGCAGGCCGTTGCTATTTTTGACGGCAAACCTCCGCTGGAAAAAATTGGGGCGGTAAATGAAAAAGCCGGAGCGATGAAAATTACGACCGGCATGACGAAGGCACAGGCCGAGCTATGCCCGGAAATCGCGCTGCGTGCGCGTTCTTCAGCCCAGGAAGCATCCGCTCACGCCGCCCTGCTTGACTGCGCTCAATCTTTTTCTCCCTGCGTGGAAGACGCGGCCACGGATACGGCAATTCTCGATCTCGCGGGCATGGAATCTCTTTTCGGCACTTTGCCGGAAATTGTCCGAGCGATTTCCGATCGCGCTGCCGGGTTAGGACTGAATACCCATGTGGCGATCGCTTCGAACCCCGACGCGGCGGTTCTTGCCGCCCGGGGATTTTCCGGGACCACCTTAATTCCCGCGGGCAAGGAGGCGGCGCAGCTTGGCCGCTTGCCGGTTGCGGTTTTATTTGCCGGCGCCGGCATGGACGAAGCAAATTTGCTCGAAATGTTGGAGCGCTGGGGCATTCGCAATCTGCATGATCTGGCCGTGCTTCCTGAAGTTGCCCTGAGCGAACGCCTGGGGCAGCAAGGATTGCATCTGCAAAAACTGGCGCGCGGCGCGGCGGCGCGCACGCTGGTTCCGGTGAAAGAGCCGCTGGTGTTTGAAGAATCAGTGGAGCTGGAATACCCGGTTGTTCTGCTGGAGCCGCTGGCCTTTCTGCTCAATCGCATGCTCGAGCAAATCTGCGCGCGGCTGGCTGCGCGGGCTTTGGCCACACAGGAATTGCGGCTGACGATGGAAACGGCAGCCGGCCCCCGGCCATCGGCAGTCAGCCAGACTCTGGAGCCAGAAGATGGAGGGACCGGATTTTTTTCAGACGGAAGAAATCGGTTTCAGCGCACGCTTCGCCTGCCACTTCCCATGCTCGACGCGAAATTGTTTCTCAAGCTGCTGCAACTGGATCTGAATGCGCACCCGCCGGGAGCGCCGATTTTTAAAATTCATCTTGCCGCCGAACCAGCGCGCTCGCGATCGGCACAGGGCGGGCTGTTTCTGCCTCCCGCACCCGAGCCGGAAAAACTGGAGCTGACGCTTGCCCGCATCGCCGGCATTGTCGGCGAATCGCGCGTCGGTTCAGTGGAATTGCTCGACACGCATCGTGCCGAGGGTTTTCGCATGAAGCGCTTTACCGCGGCGGCAGCTTCCGAAACAAAATCCAGCGGGAATATTCTGGAAGAAAAACCTTCCATCGCAGCGTTACGTATTTTTCGTCCGCCACTGCGGGTTACGGTGACCTTGCAGAATGGAGGGCCAAGCAGCATCGTCTGCGCGAAGAAAAAAGAAGTGCAGGGCGTGGTGCTCTGGAAAGCCGGTCCCTGGCGTAGTTCCGGAGACTGGTGGGAGCGCGAAGCCTGGTCGCGCGACGAGTGGGACATCGCCGTGCAGGGCGCGGAGGAAGTTGCGCTTTACCGGCTGGTGCACGATCTGCTGGATGGAATCTGGTTTGTGGAGGGAACGTATGACTGAAAAACAGTTCTCGGTTTTCAGTTCTCGGTTCTCAGTTCTTGGTTCTTGGTTCTCGGTTCCTGGTTCTCGGTTCTCGGTGAAAACTTCTCGCGCGGCTTGATTTTCTGAGAGCTTAGAACTGGAGACTGAAAACTTGTATGTAGAGCTTCACGCCCGCAGCGCTTTCAGCTTCCTCGAAGGGTCTTCCCTGCCCGAGGACATGGTGAAAGCTTGCGCCCAGTTCAATATGCCGGCCATGGCTTTGCTCGATATCAATGGCGTCTACGGCTCACCGCGTTTTCACATGGCAGCGAAGAAGGCAAAGATCAA
>DATLKM010000282.1:0-15688 GCA_035538435.1 Binatia bacterium | reverse complement strand
AGGTTCCACATCATGTCACGCAGCGTGGCAACGCGCGACAGCAAATCTTTGCCAAAGATACGGATCGGACCTCTTATCTCTCCCCCGGTTTTGCTGTCCGGATATGGCGCTCTCAGCGACCGGTAGCGGGAACGGCCTTGAAATTCTCTTGGCCGATGGTCTTGTTGAAGGTGCCCACAAGCTCGCCCAGGTCGTTAATTCCCGTCACTGCTGTTGAAACTGCGCCCGGCTTGTCAACCTGCGTGAACGTCCCGTTGCTGTAAGTGTAACCGTGAACTCCGGTGGAGCTGGAGAATAGGCCGGCGACCACGCCGTGATTATTTATTGCGGTTGCGATCGTGTACCCGGATCCTGGAAAATCAATGTTCTTGAATTTCCCGCTTTCGTATAAGAAAGCGTGGGGGCCAGTGTTGCTGATCAAGTAGTATCCGACAACTACTCCAGGGTCATTAATGGCGAAGGCGCTGGTTGCCTGAGCGCCGGGGTAGTTAAGTGTTGTAAAAGTCCCGGCCTTTTCAACAAAGCCGTCTGATGCTGGGTTGAACGCCCCCTGCGGGCATGATGTCGCGCTCGGGCAGTACCCGCCGACAACGGTTCCAGCATCATTTATCCCGTAAGCGGTGGTCGCCGCCCCGGGCAAGGGGAAATCGATCACATTCATCTTGCCTGTCGTCACATCGTACGTGTACCCATGCGCGCCAGCCTCCTCGTTACATCCTCTAGGGCAGTACCCTCCCGCGGCTGTCCCCTGCTTGTTGATGCTCGTTAGGTACGACGTTACGCTGCTGAACGGTGCCGCATCGACGAACGTCGTTCCCATCTGCACGTAGGCGTTGTTCGCCCCCGTCGTGGAGTAGTACCCGACGATGTGGTCGTCACTCACGCCCAGCGGGATTGTGTAGTTGGAGCTCGGAAAGGCACCCGCAGGCGCGAACCTGTAGTCCGCGGCTTTCTGAAGCGCGAGTACTGCGACAGCGAGCAAAAGCAGGATTGCCGCGAATTTGAAACTTTCGAGAGGCCTCGTCATTGCCAAACCACAACCTTTCCCGTACAACTTCCAGCCGTACAGCTCTGGTTGGGCTTCTGCCCACCGACGAAAACTTGCCCGTTAACCACGGTTGGAACCATGAAATGGGTTGGGAGTGGGCCGTCGCTTGTATCCGAGAATATCTGCTTGAGTTCGCTTCCTGTCGGGCTGGCTCGGCGTACACGACCCCGTTGAGGTCAGGCGAGTTTGTGGCAGAAAGCGTCGTGAGCGTGCTCGCTTTGAGGATGGATTCGTTGGCATTTACATTATCGCGCGAGAAATCATAGCCATAGGTGTAGATGCAGCCCAAGCTGCATTCTGTTCCTGCTGTCGCGGCGCGCGGCCTTGACATCATGATAGCGACAACGCCAAGGAAAGCAATTGTGGCTACGCGGAGGAGGCGGGGCATAGCGATTTCTCCTACGGCAAACGTTGACGACGGACTTATAACGATATGGCATATGGGGAGAAACCGAATTATGTAACTTGATAAATCACCTGTCAAGCTGAATCGTCCCCGGGTAGTGTCCTAATTTGGATTTTGGGGCTGTTACTAGGTGTATTCGTTGTATCCCTTCGGGCCGCAGGGTACGAGATGCCCACCCATGTCAGAGAGTTTGTCTCGCTTTCGCCTGAAGCAGAATGCAGTTCTGTGAACTATGTCTGTGACCCCATCTCTATACTCAAGCAACCCGTAGATCACAAGCTGAGGCTTTCCCGGCGTTGGGATGCCCTGCGTTGCTCGGGGAGTGACAAACTTCAGTCGTTTGCTCCAAGGCTCAATTTCGTCGCGCAATGGGAACCGATGTCTCGGTACGAGAAACAGGGTATCCCACTCCCACGTCCCGTAATCGGGGGAGGGAGGCAATTCGCTATCGGGATCATCCAACCAAGTAACTATCGGCCCCTTACACGAGGTCACATGAGCGGGGCTGTTCCCGTGGTTGTACCCGTACAGTTGGAAATGGGTCTTGGCGGCATTTTCTCCTCGAATTTCTTTTATCTCCACCGTGAGCCAAGGGCGCTCGGAGTTAATGAGAGCTTGAGCGTTCAGAAAAGCAGCATCGGCACTTTTCTTAGATGCCTCGGCGGCAATTCCGCTGACTATCGCTTGATAGACCAAAAATCCGAGAGTCGGAAATCCGAGAACAACCAACCACCATTCTGGGGATGTGTACCACTTTGGAGAGCCTTTGTCGGCTTTTGCAGTATTGGGACAGGGCTGGCAGTCCTGATCGGCTTTGTGCGGAGAGGTCGCTTCGCGTTGGGCCTGTGTCTGGGAATTGCTTTGGGAGAGGCGGGTACAGTAGTGTGGCTCACAGGTCATTACGACTGCAACAAGGCAGAGAGTCCAAACTGCAAGGTAGACTTTCATGGCGCGAAATTGTATCACAGAAAGTTCTTGACACATTATACTTTCTGTAATACAGTTAGTGACATGGCAAACGTACTCCCAAAAGACAAGCAGATTGCGGTTGTGAGCGCATTACGGGCATTCACCGCGATACGATCTGCCGTTTAGGTGTTCGCATTGGCAAGGGCTGCGAGATGCTGCTGGATTCCAAAATGCAAGACTTGGGCTGCAATTATCTACAGCTAGACGAAGTGTGGGGATTCATCGGGAAGAAGGAACGCCACGTCAAGGTTGACGATAACCCGGAATACGGCGACGTTTGGACATTTTGCGCGATTGATTCCGAGACAAAACTGGTTCCGTCATTCAAGTGCGGGAAGAGCAACCATGAGACGGCCAATGCGTTTGCCAAGGACATTGCCAGCCGGGTACGGAACCGCGTGCAAATCTCTACCGACGCCCTAGGCGCATACGGCGAAGCGATTGAGCAAGCATTCGGCGCGGACGTGGACTACGGGCAGATCGTGAAGGTGTACGTCCACGACACGGCACAGCACCCGGAGCGCAAATATAGCGCCCCACATTTTGCTTCTGCGTATCGCCGCCCCATCATGGGCACTCCTGAGATGGGGTTGGTTTCGACCAGCCATGTCGAGCGATTGAATGCGACAACGCGACTGCATGTAAAGCGCCTGTCGCGGCTGACGCTAGCATTCTCCAAGAAGTTTGAGAACTTCCAAGCAGCCGTTGCGCTGCACTTTGCCTATTACAATTTCATTCGCCGTCACGCTACTCTGCGCTGCACTCCGGCAATGGCAGCGGGAGCCGAGCGAGACTTCTGGAGTGTGGGCGATTTGGTAGAGGCAGTGGCGTGAGTTATATCCAGGAATTGCGCCAAGTGATTAAGCAGCTACATGGTGCTGAGGCTACACACATTGAAAGCGTACCAGTGAAAGAGACATTTAGAGGCGAGACGGTTTGGGAGGGGGTTGTTGAGGTGTTCGATTTAGCAGGTCACGCGACGGCGCACAGGGTTTACGCATGGGCGCATGAGACGGACGATCCGAACAAACCTGTGCGCCACGTCACGGTGCTGCATCTTCACCCCGTCAAATCAGCTCAAGACGCGGTAAGAGCCGCAATCATGCAAGAGGCGAGGAACCTTGGCACAGAAGAAACCTAAAATCGGGCGTCCCAAACTTCCCAAGGGCGCAGCAAAGGGCAGGATCGTGCCTGTACGCTTCGCCCCGGATGATCTAAAGGCTATTGCAGCACGGGCCAGAGCGAGCAATCAAAACGTCTCAGAGTGGATACGGAGCACGATTCATGCCAATCTTGAAGCGTGAAAAGTTCAAATTAGGACACTACCCGTCCCCGAAAAGTGCTTTATTTGGAACCCGCGGCGTGCAGCGATACCAGCAGCTTCGGTCAACAAAAATTTAACCATCCCTTAACAAACATCGGTCTCCCCGAATGCCATAATTCGGGGCTTGTATTCCATTCAATCCTGAACTGAATTCCAGAAAGTACGTGTGCGCATTTCCGTGCCGGTGTTTAAGATGAAGAAAATTCCCAGTCTCGCCCTCCTCCTGTCGCTCGCAGCGATCTCCGTCGGCTGTTCCAGCAGCTCCAAGCCCGTCGATCCGCCCGTGCCCAATGTTTCCGGCCAGTGGGAGTTCATTCTGCAATCGACCAACGATCCCGGCAAGGAACTCGGACTCGAAGTTTCTATGCAGGAAGGCAAGACCCTGATCACCACCGGCCAGGGATACTACGCGTACGACGGGCAGATTTCGGCTTCGGGAACGCAGATGAGCTATGTGACTCTGACCCCGTCCTCCTCGCCGACCGGCAGCCCCTCGGTCGCCTTCGCCGGCCTTTGCCCAGCCGCGCAACCCGATACCGGCGATTCGCTGACCGGCAACGTTTCCGGCCTGGGCGGCACAATGACGTTTAACTTCACCGAGAACGGCAATCCTTTCACCTTGACCGGCGTGCTCGACGCGAGCGGGACATCTCTCGACAGCGGCACTTACACCTCCACTACCGGCGGTTCGTGCACTGACGCCGGGGTAATCGTCAGCGCCAAAATCGTCCCCAAGCTCTCCGGAACCTACACCGGAAGTTTGTGCGAACCGCTCGACAGCGCCTGCGCCTCCGCCAAAGACAGCGCCTCGGTCACGCTCAGCCAGAGCGGCTCCACCCTCACTGTCAATATGGTCCTGACCGGCACCGACAATACTTCCTTTACTCTGACCGGCCCCATTGCGGGTAACTCATTTTTTGTTCAGGGGACATTCGCAGGGCAGCCGGTCGCCTACAACGGATATTTCGAATTCGCTTTCGACTCGACCGATCAGGCATACGACATACAAACCGTCGATCTGGCGAACTCCGCCAACCCAACCGTACGGGCAGGGCTGCTGACCGTCCCCCTGGTCCCCTAAGCCGCCTCATACATTCGTGCGCTGTTCGGGGTGGCGTTGCAGCCACCAGCACGGCGTGTATCCGCCCTGGGGGAACAGAGTGTTGGCGCAGGTTTGCGCCTGGGGCGGATCGAAAATGAACTCGGTTTTCCCGTCCTTCTGAAGAACGGCGTAGTAGTGCGTAACCGTGACCTGCCCGTAAGGCTGGTGGTTGCCCGAAACGCGGTAGCGGAAGATGGCGAGGTCGCCCGCATACAGGATTGCCGTCCCGCCGACCGCGACGCCCGCCGTGATGGCAAAAAGCCGCACCAGGAAGCGTTTTATTTTTTGGACCAGCGCCGAACTCACGCCGACCGATTATACTCGGGGAGTGCGCGGTGTCTAATTTATAGATTTTTGCCTCGCGCTCGTTGACAATGCCCAGCTTCCACAGGCAAACTACCGCATTCGCTGAAAATGCGGGGAAGCGAACCTCTGTTGGCGAACCGGAATAAGGTGCGGATCTAAACATCCATCGGATATGGAGCAACCCGTCTCCTACACGCTCGATTCCACTCTGGAAACCGTGGACCATGCGGAACAGAAGGCGACCCGCATTGCCACGGAATTAGGTTTTGCGGAAGACGAGGTGATGCAGATTTCGATGGCGGTGCGGGAGGGCGCGGTCAACGCGGTGCTGCACGGCAACGCCTACGCCCCCGACAAGAAAGTGGTTCTTGCGTTCGAGCGGACGCCCAGCGATCTCGTCATCACCATTCGCGATCAGGGGCACGGCATTGATCTGAACAGCATTCCCAATCCGCTGGCCCCGGAAAATCTGCTGAAAACTTCCGGGCGCGGCATTTTTTTGATGCGTTCTTTTATGGATGAGGTGGAAATCCGCCCGTCCCAGACAGGTACAGAAGTAAAAATGATCAAGCACGTTCGCGGCGGGACCGCGGGCGGCAAGGAGGGATCTCGTTCATGAGCATGAAACTCAGCACTCGGCAGGTGGATGGCGTCACCATTGTGGATTGCAGCGGCCGCATCACTTTGGGCGAAGGCAGCGTGATGATGCGCGACACCGTGCGCGACCTGCTCAACAAGGGCAGCAAGAAAATCATTCTCAATCTGGGCGATGTGAATTACATCGACAGCTCCGGCATCGGCGAACTGGTCAGCGCCTTTACCACCACCAAAAACCAGGGCGGCGAACTCAAACTGCTTCACCTGACCAAGAAGGTCCACGATCTGCTGCAAATCACCAAGCTGTACACCGTCTTCGACGTGAAAGACGACGAAGCCGCCGCTGTCAAAGCATTCAAGTAAATTCTTTCTCCACAAATTCTGCGGGCAAGGGCACGAGATCACTCGTGCCCGGCTCCTGCTTATTGGAGTTCCAGACGCCCCGCCCCAGGCTGTGGCGCTGAGCCGCCGGCGCTACCCTGCGCTCCTGGGAGAAGAAGATCCACTGGGGCCAATGTCCTTCCATGTCTTGCCTCCGTCGTTCGTCACAAACAGGACGTTCAGCGCAGAACGCGCCCATCCATGCGTGGGGGTAACGAAGGCGAGGCTGACGACGTCATGGCCGTGGCCCTTGGGCACGCCGTCGGAGCTGACGCCCCCAACCCCCTGACCCCCAGGCCCCAGCCCCGGCTGAGCCGATGCTTTCCACAACCAGTCTGTGACATCCGTCACAGCCCCGCCACGCTCATCTGTGCCATCATCAATCCGACTGTTCGCAACCTCCTTCATAACCTGACCTCTTTGGTTAGATTATTTTGCGTGCAAGATCCTTCGGTTCAAGATTTTTAGTCAGATTTCGGCGGATCCGCGAAAGTACAAGTTGTTTGTCTTCAAAGATTTGGCGATTTGATACGGATTTTTTTGTGATCTGGATTTCTCGTTCCAAAAAGGAACTCCGAACGCTCGCGGAACAAATAACGACCCTCGCCACGCTTCTGTTGATCTCCGCAGCCGGCTTCGCCTCCGACTGTCTGCCCATCGCCCAGGCCAGCCAGCACGTTGGCGAAACAAAGTGCATAACGGGAAAAGTCGTGCGCGTGAAGATCGGCACCAGGGGCGTGCACTTCGTTGATTTCTGCTCCGATCAGTTGTCTTGTCCCTTTACGGTCGTGGTCTTCCCTTCCGACCTGAAGGATGTTGGCGATGTGCGCCGGCTGGCCGGACAAACTATTGAAATCCACGGTCCGGTCAAGCTCTACAACGGGCGCGCCGAAATCATCCTCAATCACATCGGCCAGTTGACCGGGGGCTCGACCTTGATTCCGCCGTTGCCGAAAAATTACGACGTGGAAAAGCCGGGTCACTACAGCGCCGGAAGAATGCGGCCTCCGAAAAAACTGAAAACGGCCAAGCAACCGCCGAACTCGACGGCGACCTACGGCAATGAAGCGGACGTTCCGCAGGAACCGTGATGTACATGATTCCTACGTTTATGTACATCGCGGTGTTCGCCCACCTACACCATCCCTCTTCTCAATTCTTCCAGTGGATATTTCGTCCCCCGCCAGGTAATCCCATCATTTGTCAGCGTCTGGAACATGGATAGCAGCAACGTGTAAAGAAAGAGTGTCGAACTCACCGGATGCAGCGCGAAATAATAGGGCGGGATTTTTGATCGCCGCGCCATGCCCATGTAGATGAGAAACATGGAGAGCAAAGCAATACCGTAAGGCAGCCGAGCCCATCCTGGTGCCAGGCAGAGACCGAGAAATGGCCCGAGGTTTAGAAAGAACAACGCAACGGCCGACAAGAGTGCTCGCCACGACTGAAACGAAAGCACCGCGAAGAAGTTTTTGGTCAGATTGTTGACCACACCGGCCGCGCCGCGCGCCCAGCGAATCGAAATCAGGTCGCCGCCGAAAACGTTACGCTGCGCAAATCCGCCGTTCTTGACCAGCTTGCCCAGTTTCATGTCATCGACAACTTCCATTCGCAAAGCTTTGTAAGTGCCGATCGACTCGTAGGTGCTGCGGCGAATCAGATTAAACGCGCCCACGCCCATGTGATCTTTGCTCTTCGGGTCGGCGACCTTCCATGGGCGGTGTCCGAAGACGAACATCGTCTGGAAAAAGGCGATCATCATGTATTCGCCCGGAGTCTTCATAATCATCTGGGGAAACAGCACGACGTGATCGGCCTTTTCGGCCTCAGCATAAGCCAGCGCTCGCCGAACCGACTCCGGCCTGAAAAGCACATCGGCGTCCGTAAACAGCAGCCAATCCCCTGCGGCGTCGTTGGCAGCGGTCCACATGGCGTGCGTTTTTCCCATCCAGCCTGGCGGAAGTTCGCGGTGATGAATCACCTTGAGCATGTCGCCTTCCACCTTCCGCTCGTGTCGCGGGGCGCGAGAAACAATGTCATCCATAATTTCGCCCGTGCGATCCGTCGAACGGTCATCGACCGCGATCACTTCATAATTGCCATAGTCGAGTTTCAGCAGGCGCGTGAGCGATTGTTCGATGTCCTCCTCTTCGTTTCTCGCCGGCACGATGATGGAAACCCGCGGATTGCCCGCCGGGGAAACGGGACTGCGGTCCCATTCGGGCATGGAAACGTCGGCGATGCCCGGCATGCCGCGCGCCGCGTCGACAATCCGCGAAAACCATGCCAGCGCGAGAATTATGCCTGCGATCCAGTAAAAGTAATGCATCGGTTGAGAAAGGTTTCGGCGGCTAGCTGGCGTCTTGCGGCTGCGCAACGGCCGGCGCGAATTTCATTCCGTAAAACAGTATGGCAGATGAGAAGACCATGGCGATCACAGGCAGGACAAAAGCATCCTGCAAAGTTCTCTTATCGGCCACATAGCCCATGAGGGTGGGCGAGGGAACGTCACCCAGCAAATGGAAGATGAAAATGTTCAGCGCGAGCGCGGTGGCTCGAATGTGGGCGCCCACAGAGTTAATGACAGCCGCGTTCAGCGGTGAAGTGTTGAGCAGAAGAAAAAACGCGGACACGGCAATTGCCGGCAACATGATCGGGCCGCGGGTGAATAACGCGATGATCATGAAGGGCACCCCCAACGCCATGCTGACCGCGGAGACAAAAAAATATGCGCCCTTCATTCTTGGCAGCAGGTAGTCGCCCAGCCAGCCTCCCGCCAGGGATGCCAGAATTCCGTCGACCACGATCACAATGCCGAACATGAAATTCGCCGATTCAAGCGAGTACCCTCGCGCGCGCGACAGAAAAGTCGGCATCCAAACCTGAATGCCTCCGAGAGCGAAGGTCATCATGGCCATGCCGAGCGTGGAAGCCCAGAATCCGGGATTGCGCAGCAATCCCATCAATGTCGCCCGCTCCGGCGTTTCCTTGATCAAGTCGAACTGGCCGCGCTCCGGTTCGCGCAAAAACAGCACCGCCAGCGCGATCACGAAGCCCGGGGCCGCAGCGACGTAAAAGGGAAAACGCCAGCCATGATGAACGCTCAGGTTTCCACCCAGCAGATAACCGGCGGCCGTGCCGACGGGAATGGCAAGGTAGAAAATTCCCAGAATTCGGCCGCGCTGCTTTTCGGGAAATAAGTCAGCCACGAATGTGGGCGCAATCGTGACGAACGTGGCCTCTCCGATCCCGACCAGCGTATGCCGGATGAGCAGTTCGGTGTAGGTATGCGTCACGGCGGTGAGCAAAGTGAGGCCGCTCCAGAACATTGCTCCGAGAACGATGATCACCTTGCGGGAGTAGCGATCAGCCAGAGGCCCGACAAAAGGCGCTGCCACCATGTAGAACAGGAGAAATGCGCTGGTCAGATATCCGACTTGCGCGTTGGAGAGGCGGAATTCAGTTTGCACCAGCGGCTGAACCGCAAACAGCACGGAACGGTCGATATAGTTCAGTAGGTTCAGCGCTGTCAGCAAGGCGAGCGCGGTACGGGGATAGAGTTTAGCGGAGGTCACGCGTCGAGCGAATATAGCATGGCGTTGGGTGTTGGTTGGTTAACGCTTTGCCGCTTTGTTTCTCGGCCACTTGGCCACCACCACCGTCGAAATTCCCCCGCGCGGTCGAAATTCCCCCTTCACTTCCGCCCACACCGGCTTCGCCCAGCGCACCACATCTTCGAGCACTCGGTTCACCACGTTCTCCTGAAACATTCCGAGGTTGCGATAACTCTGCAAGTACTCTTTGTAGGATTTCAATTCCAGGCACACTTTGGCGGGCTGATAGCGAAGCGTGATTACGCCGAAATCCGGCAGGCCAGTTTTTGGGCAGACGGAAGTAAACTCGGGATCGTCGATCACAATCTCATAACCGGGAAACTGATTAGGCCAGGTTTCTATCTCGGGAAAGTCGGCGTCGAGTCCGGCAGCGGCGTGCTGCGGAGTGTAACGGCTGGCTCTTGTCATGGACCTAATTGTAACGGCTCCAACTACGCACCGCCTCAGAATGACAGAGCATCTAAACAGGCAACGGCTGGGGCGGGGAGACTTCGATCACACACCGCTCCGGTGGTAAATTATTGCTTGCAATCCTTGCCGCTACAGTTTGAAAGCGCAGCATTTGGCAATGAACAACAACTCGAACGGCCATCCCCCGTCGCGGACCGGACGGATCAGTCTCGCCATCGGGGCGATCGCTGCTCTGGCGCTGGTACCGCTGTTTACCCGGCCCGGGCCGCTGAAGGTTCGTACCACCACCGTCGAACGCGGCAACATCCGCAGCCTGATCTCCACCAACGGAAAAATTGAGCCCATACGGAATTTTGAAGCGCATGCCCCGTTGGCCACGACCGTGAAGCGCCTGCTGGTCAAGGAAGGAGATCACGTTCATAAGGGTCAACTTCTTCTGCAACTGGATGACGCCGATCTGCGCAGCCAGGCCGCGCGTGCCCTGGCGCTAATGAAGACCGCGCAGGCGGACCAGGCCGATCTGAGCACCGGCGGCACACGGGAAGAAATGCTCACTTTGGAATCCCAGCTTGTCAAAGCCCGCAGCGCTCGCGATGACGCTCAGCGAAATCTCGATGCGCTGATTCGTCTTCAGAAGGAAGGCGCGGCTTCGCCTGGGGAAGTCGAGCAGGCGCAGGACACATTGCGCCGCGCGCAAGCCGACACGGATTTGCTGGATCAGAAAAAGAAAGAACGCTACTCCCAGCCCGAAGTCGCCAAAGTGATGGCCCAGGGGATCGAGGCGCAAGCGGCCTATGAGGCGGCGGAAGAGGCACTGGAGAAATCCACTGTTCGCGCGCCGTTCGATGGCATCGTTTATGCCGTGCCCGTAAAAGAAGGCGCGTATGTGCAGACCGGCGATCTTTTGCTGCAAGAGGGCGACCTGGACAAGATGCTGGTGCGAACCTTCGTTGACGAGCCTGACATCGGACGCTTGAACCCCGGCGAGAAAATTCTGGTCACCTGGGATGCCATCGCCGGCCGCACCTGGGACGGCGAAGTCACCACCGTTCCGGCCACGGTCAAACTGCACGGTACGCGCAACGTAGGCGAGGTCACTTGCACCGTGGATAATCACGATCTGCGTCTTTTGCCAAACGTAAACGTCGGCGTAAGCATCATCACGGCGGAACACAGCCACGTGCTCACCGTGCTGCGCGAGGCGGTACGCATCGACGAATCCAAACCTTACGTGTATGAGGTCGCGAACAATCGCCTGGAGCGGCGACCGGTGGAGGTTTCCCTCCAGAATCTGACTCGCGTGGAAATCACCGGCGGCTTGCCTGAAGGCGCGGTGGTGGCGCTTTCTTCGCCAGATGCGAAACCTCTCACGGAAGGCGCTCGAGTCAAGGTGGTGCAGTAGCTTGACTGGCCGTCGACGCTCTGGAGAAAATCCAGGCTTCTCTTCTCTCGCGTTCGCTGCACGACGCGGAGCGCTGGTGGTCATTCTGTTTCTCTCTTCTCTCGCATTCGCGGAATCCCCACGGGCTCTTCTCGACTCTGGCAAAGCCGATGAGGCAATTTCTGAACTCGGCAAGCAGCTCCGCGATGCCCCGTCCGGCGACCTCTACAACTATCTTTGCCGCGCCTATTTCGAACTTGGCGCTTGGGATGCGGGCATTCCGAATTGTGAGCGCGCGGTGGCTCTGGCGCCCGACAACGCTGTCTATCATCTTTGGCTGGGACGTATTTACGGAGAAAAAGCCGATCACGCGGGCTTTCTGAGCGCCGCGGGGCTTGCCAAAAAAGTTCGCGGAGAATTCGAGCGCGCGGTCGAACTCGATCCCACCAACTGGGAGGCTCGAACCGATCTGGCCGAATTTTATCTGGAAGCTCCGGGAATGGTGGGCGGCGGAAAAGACAAGGCGCGGGCGCAGGCCGATGCCATTGCCGCGCTGAACCCGGCAATGGGGCATTGGGTGCTGGCCCGGCTGGCCGCAAAGAACAAAGACATGGTACTGGCTGAGCGGGAGTATCGCGCGGCCGTCGAAAGCAGTCACGGAAGCGCGCGGGCGTGGCTGAACTTGGCTGGCTTTTACCGCCGTGCTGGCCGCTTCGATGACATGGAAAACGCCTTGCGCAATCTGGAAACCAAGCCCGCCGACTTTCCTGCTGCGCTGGCTGACGGCGGCGGCATGCTGCTGCGCTTGAACCGCGACTTGCCCCTTGCCGCGCGCCTTCTGACCAAATATCTGGCCGGGCCAACGGTCGAGGAAGCGCCCGCATTTAAGGCGCACGAGATGCTTGGCCAACTCCTCGAAAAGCAGGGCGACCCCAAAGCCGCCGCCGAACAATTTCGCGCGGCGCTGACCCTGGCGCACAGCTACCGGCCCGCGATCGACGGGTTGCGCCGGGTTGGCGGCTAAGTGATGACTGCCTTCGGAGCTTTCGCCTTTTGAAACAATGCGGGGGCCTCCATCCTGCGGCAGACTTCTTCGAAATTCGGGCGCGGACCTTTCCAGCGCAGCTCTTCCGTTGCTTCAAATACGGGGGCGTCGAGTCGCAGCGTGGCCAGCGTGCGGAACAATAGGGCATCGTTCCACGAACTGAACAACGTTTCCGCAAGCGTGGCAGCTTTGCGAATGGATCCCTGCCAGTCCTGGTAGTTCTTCGGAATATTCTCCAGATTCCCGTACTGCGATAACACCGTTGCTGCGCCTTTCGCTCCCCAGCCTCGGATCCCCGGGTATCCATCGGCGCTGTCGCCAACCAGGGCGAGATAATCCGGAATCGACGCCGGCTTCACACCGAATTTTTCTACTATGCCGGCTTCGTCGCGCAGAATGTTTCGCCGGCGGTCGAACTGAACCACGCGCTGGCCCACTACCGATTGCGCCAGATCCTTGTCGGGAGTGCAGATCAGAATTTTTTCCACGCTGGAATCGCTCGCCGCTTTGTGCGCGGCCGAAGCCAGCGCGTCGTCGGCTTCAAAATAAACTTCCGGCCAGACCAGCACGCCCATGGCCGCGAGCGATTCTTCGAGAATGGGAAACTGCGATAGCAGTTCTTCCGCGACGCCTTCGCTGGTTTTGTATCCGGGATAAAGTTCGTTGCGAAAAGATTCGACTACATGATCGGTGGCCACGCCGAGGTGCGTTGCGCCGCCTTCGATCAGGGACAGCACCGAGCCGAGCACGCCGCGCACAGCGGCGATTTCCTGTCCGTTGGAATCTTTCGCCGAAGGGACGGCATAGAAGTAGCGGAATAGCTCATAGGTGCCGTCGATGAGGTAAACGATACTCAAGTTCTCAGTCTCTTCGCCTGGCTTTCGGTTTCGGGCTTCACCGTGTTCGTCAGACGTTTAACGGCGAAGATAGAGATAATGTACCCTCTTGCTCAGTTTTCTCAAATCAGGAGCGTCTGCTCAGGGCGTCCGCCCCACCCTCACTATTTCACTCCCAAATTGATTGTCCGTAGAATCGGTTCAGCTTTTTGCATATCTTTGCAACACTAGGAACGTGAAGGTGAACCCATGACGAACCGACCGCGGCACGCCGCGCGCATTCTTACATTTCTTTTTGCCCTATCTTCCCTTCCCGCGCTGGCCGAGCCCATCACACTCAAGCGCGCGGTGGAACTGGCGTTGCAACATGCCACCGGGCTGGCCATGGCCATTGCCGACGAGCAGCACGCCGATGCCGGCTATCGCGAGATGCGCGACAGCTTTATTCCGCAAGTGACGGCTGGCGCGGGCCTGGGGTGGTCTTACGGGTTCCCCCTTTCGCTCGAAGGCGCGGCGCCCTCGTTGTTCAACTTCAATGCCCAGTCTCCGCTATGGCATTTTGAGTTGCGCGATTTTCTCGGCGCGGCCAGGGCGGAAACCGCGGCGGCTACTCTCAAGAAGAAAGATGCCCGAGATCAGGTAATTCAGGACACCGCGCTCAGCTACGCCGAGTTGCAGAAGTGGGAGCAGCGGCTGGTACGCCTCCATCAGGCGGAAGCAGACGCGCAGCAGTTCGAGAGCGCCGTGGGGGATCGAGTGAAGGAAGGCGTCGACAGTGAATTGGAAGGCACGAAGGCGAAGTTGTCGGCGGCGCGGGTGCACTTGCGTATCGCCGAAGCGGAAGGCGCGGCTGACGTCTTGCGCGAGCATCTGTCGAAGCTGACCGGACTGCCCGCGGCCGGGCTGCAAACGGAGGATTCCCTCCCCTCCCTGCCGGACACGCAACAGCCGGAAGAGACGAGCGAAGTTGCCGATGCCAATCCGGCCGTGCGGTCTGCGGTCGAGCACGCCCGGGCGCAGTATCTGATTGCCAAGGGCGATCGCAAATCCTGGCTGCCCAGCGTCGACTTTGGCGCGCAATATGCCGTGCTCTCCAAGTTCAATAACTATCAGACGTATTTTCAACCCGGCAGCTTTGTGCGCAACAACGCAACCGTGGGCGGCGTCATCCGCTTTCCGTTTTTGAGCCTGCCAAAAAGAGATCACGCACAGGGGGCTGAGGCTGACGCCATGAAAGCGCGCAAGCAGGCCGAAGCGGCGAAGAACCAGGTCACCGAACAAACCCTCCGCTTGCAACGCTCGATCACCCAATTACAGGCGGCGCACGATGTCGCGGAGCTGGAGTTTGAGATTGCACAAAAGGATGTGGAGAGCGTTCAGACCAGAATGCAGGCGTCGGGGGCGAACCTGCACGATCTCGATGATGCGCGAACCCAGGCCACGGAGAAGTTCATCACGCTTCAGGATATGAACTTTGAGCTGGAGCGAAGCCAGATTCAGCTTTTGCGGGCAACCGGCGGCCTGGAAAGATGGGCCGAGGGCGCGAAATAGACATCTATATCTATATGGGTCGTGCAATTCAATGCGCGATTCCGGCTTTTCGGCACCCGAACCTCCATGAACACTGCTTTTCCTCGGCCAGGACTTAAGCCGATGATAAAATAAACACTTACCCAATATGCCTTTGAAAACACTGTTTCTGAACCCGCCCTCTTTTGAGAACTTTGACGGCGGAGCCGGCTCGCGCTGGCCCGCAACCCGCGAAATTGAAAGCTACTGGTATCCCGTCTGGCTGGCTTATCCCGCGGGGATGCTGGAGGGAGCGCGCCTGCTCGATGCCCCGCCGCACTACGTATCCGCAGAGCAGACCATCGAAATCGCCAAGGACTACGATTTTCTGGTGTTGTTCACATCGACCCCGGGATTCCCGGGCGATATCCGTCTGGCGCAGGCGATTAAGACTGCCAATTCCAGGATCAGGATTGCTTTCGTCGGGCCACACGTCAGCGTGCTGCCCGAGAAATCTCTGCGCGAGTGCCCGGCCATCGACTTCGTGGTGCGAAAAGAATTCGACTATGCCGTGGTGGATTACGCCAAGGGCAAGCCCCTGGCGGAGATTCCGGGAGTTTCGTTTCTAAAGGACGGCCAGATCGTTCACAATCCCGACGCGCCGCAGATCCAGGATCTCGACGCCCTGCCGCACGTCACCGACGTGTACAAGCGCGACCTGGACGTGACGCGCTACAACGTGCCGTTTCTGCTGCATCC
>DATLKM010000281.1:0-1576 GCA_035538435.1 Binatia bacterium | reverse complement strand
CGGGCCATGCTCGCGCGGCTGAGACTCTGTCCCAACAAAGTCCTCCACCGTCTGGCTGATTCCCCACACGCTGGCGTTTCTCTTTCGTGCCGTCCGGAAGAGTTGGACCACTTCGGGCGCGAGCGTTGGCGAATCGAGGAGGAACCAGCATTCATCAAGAACTGTGATACTTGGCAGGCCCGTCTTGCCCCCAGCGCGGGACGCCACGGCATTCGCAATCAGCATGCTCATGGCCGTCTCGAGCTTGGGGTCCGAACTGAGGCCCTCGACATTGAAGAAGAGCCAATTGCTGTCGAGCCGCATCGTGGTATGTGCGTCGAATAATTTCGCGTAGATTCCTTTTTCGCCCGTCCATCCGCGCAGCTTGATCGCTGCCAGGCGGGCCTCATCAATCGTGCGCTGCATGCGTTCTTCGTCCCGCCATTGCGCCAGCTCTTCTCGAAGATCGTTGAACGTGGGAATCGGGTTCGAGTGGCGGATCGCGCAGCGTTTGTAGGTCCGCCCGATTGCGTCGCTGAGCAAATTGTCAACCAGCGAGTTATCGGACCCTGGGCTGTCGCCGATCATGTGGCGCGTGAGGTTTTTGAGAAACGCGGTCTTCTCTTTGCTTGGTGTCGTTTCTCCCGCGGGGAGATCCCAAGGATTCAGCGTTTCGCTTCCGTCCAGCCGCACATCGATGACGCGACCGCCCATCAATTCGACAAGCGGCTGATAGGAGTCGCCGCGCTCGATGATGGAGATTTGCGGATTCGCACGAGCCATCATGAGCAGGAAGAGCTGCGCCATGAAGGTTTTGCCCCCACCGCTCTTGGCCATGATGAGCATGTTCGCGTCGCCGAGGCTCGAATCGAAGGGTGAGAAAGGCACAAGCTGGCGGTAGGGGGTTTCGAGCAACATCAGCGGAGAGTGCGAGGTCCCGTGCCACGGCATCTCAACCGGGAGCAGGTCCGCGGCATTGAGCGTGAGCAGATCGAGTTCCCTGCGATTTTCTCCTCCCATCGCCGGGAGGCCCGTGAAGAAGAGACGCTTCTGCGCCAGGGTCTCCGGAATGCCCCGGCCACCATTCATTCGAGCGATGGCATGCAGCGCCCGCTGGCGCCGGTCCGCCAGAATTCGTTCAGCCTCTTCCCGCTCCATGCGGTTCCGGCAAGGGCGGGAGGTCCGCACCGTAAGCGTCAAGCTCATCTGGCAGGCTTTGAGAGAGCTCGAAATGAGGTCTTGGAGGACCTTGACGAGCTGATGCTCGGCCACCTGAGCGTCCACGTTGATCCGAAAGCCGCCGTGGAAGTCCTTCTGTGCCGCGAGCATCTTCCGGAGGCGGCTTTTGTACTGCTTGATTGACTTGCTCTGGTCGGGGAGCATGACTTCCGCATTCATCACAAGCGGAAAATCCATGACCACGAGTTCGCGAAGAATCCCAGGAAACGTGGCGTCTGGCAGATCTTTCAGGCTGATCCAGGAATAGAGCAGACCACCGATTTTGAGGTAGTCATCCTGCTCATCCTCGACGTTTACATTCGCCATCTGGTTTCGCGCGCTCTCATACCAAAGAGAATCCTCAGAGGACCGATACGGC
>DATLKM010000280.1:0-3403 GCA_035538435.1 Binatia bacterium | reverse complement strand
TCCCGCAAGCGGGGCGGGCAAAAGCGAAATCCGTGCGCCTTGCGGATCTGTCAAAGGAAAGCTTCGTCCTGTTCCACCGGGAAGGAGCGCCGCCGCTTTTCGATACGATCACGCGCATGTGTAACCAGGCGGGCTTCTCGCCGAAAGTGGATTGCGAACCCGATCTGATGCAGACAGTGCTCACGATTGTGGCAGCCGAACAGGGAGTCTCCATAGTTCCCGCGTGCGTGCGCAACCTTCGTGCGGATGGCGTTTGCTTCTACCGTTTGCAGCCGGACGACGTGCGCGTCGATCTCGTCGCCGTGTGGAAGAAGCAGGCGCCGTCAGTTGCGCTTCGCGCTTTTCTGGATGTCATCGATGAGAAATTGCCGCTCATTCGTCAGAAGAGTGAGCTTCGCTGAATAGGCGCGTGTGCCCTGGGGTCCCCGTTTTCTCGCGCGTTTCTTGCGTGACAAGTGCGCGCATTTGATTCTCGGCCTGCGACGCGCCAGAGTTTGCGCGCTCGCGCTCCGACGAACCGGCTCAAATGCCCCACCCGGCTCACGAACCGGCGTGGGCTCGGGTGGGGAGCTGCGAGCGACGTGGTTACTTTGTAAACTTGATCACCCCAAACGTCCCTGCCAGATTGTTGTCCGGCCCGGCGGTAAAGAAGAGATCGTTGGCGGCTCCGTTGTTCGAAGTCCCCCCGCCAAACTCAATCCCCCAGAGCTGATCGATCTCGATCAGCTTCCCGTTCGCGTCTTCCACCCGTCCAATAAATTGCCCGGTGACAATGTTGAAAGCGTTGATCACGCCCGCCTTGTTCAGGTTGTTGGAAATCAGCAGCGCATTGCTCAGCGGGCCAAAGTTTGTGGGCGATGCCGCAAATCCCCACGGCTGATTCAGCCATCCGCTGTGTGTGAGCTGCTTCACGAACGTTCCTGCTTCCGTGTAAATGTCGATATAGCCTCCGCCTCCACCCGAAGTGCTGGCAAACGACACATACACCAGTCCGTTGATGTCTTGAATGCCGAAAGGCGCAAAGCCCTTTGGCACCGTGCTGTCGGTGAAAGACGTCACCAGATTGAAGTTGCCATCGTAGATGTCGACCTTGTCGTTGGCGTTATCGGCCGCGAACAAAAAATTTCCCGAGGCATAGCTTGTGATGGCCAGCCCCGTATACGAAGCACCGGAACTCGAATTGTTCACCGCAATGAGCGCTTGATTCGGATTCGATTGCGGCGCCCACCCGCTGATTGTCCCATCCAGTGTGGCGAACAAAAAAATCGCCGGCCATCCCTGCACATTGAATTCCTGCGAACCGTTGAACACGATCCCGGTGGGCGAACCGGTACCGCTTCCGCTTACCGGCGGGACTACTACCTCCAGCCCCTGCTTTACGCCATTGCCGTTATAGAGTGTTGACCAGCCCGTGCCTTCGTCGCTGATCCAGAACGGATTGCCCGGTGCATAGGTCAGGCCCCACGCATTTACCAGCAGAGGGTCGGTATGGTTGGCCTGACCGGCCTGGTTAGAAACCAGATTGGTGAGAGTGTACTGCCCCAGTGCAGCGCCAGAAAACAAAAAGGTAAAGCCAAGCCAAAAGACAAAGCGAATTTTGTCGGCCCGCATAACTTTCTCCTCTCGGTGCGCGTCAGAGGCAGGGGACGGCAGGCAAACCCACAAAAGGATTTGCAGCGACGATTCTCCGAATCACGCTGAGTGAAAGTTAGGGGGGATACGGCGCGGAATTGTCATGCTTCTGTCACAAATTTGCACAATTTGTGACAGCAGGATCGACGACTGCCGCGCTTCCCAAACGTCCGCAGTAAGCCAGGCGATTCGTTGCGGCCCAGGATCGTTCGGAATGGCGTTTCGCCTTGACTTCCTTCCTCGTGCTACCGTCAATGAGGTCACACATTTTCTGCCTGCTCAGGAGATCCAGCCAATGAGTCGCACACGCGCGGTCCCTTACGCGAAAAAGGCACTTCTAGCCTTGTTATTGCTCGGTTTGCCGGTGGCTTCTGTGATCGCGCAACAGCCGGCCGCGCCGAATGCGGCAAAGACGGCGGCCACGGGCAAGATCGGCGAACCGAAGAGTGCTCAAGATATTCCCCGGCCGGACCAGTCGGAATCCGCGGCCGCTTCGCTCATGCAATTGAACAACGCGCTGGAGGGGCTGGCGGCAAAGGTTTCCCTGGGGGTCGTGCAGGTTCTGGTAACCGGTTATGGAGTTCACGAAGAGAGTCGCACACAGACGGCCCTGATTGTGCGCCAGCAAGCCGTCGGCTCGGGAGTGATTGTCGATTCCGAGGGCTACATCATGACCAATGCGCATGTAGTGGAGGGCGCGCAGCGGATTCGCGTGGCACTGCCGCTGCCGGTGGACTCGCCGCGATCGATTCCTATTGGCAAACGCCGCATCGTTGAAGCGAGACTGCTGGGGACGCACAAAGAATCGGACCTGGCGTTATTGAAGATCGACGAAAAAGACCTGCCGGCGCTGGCCCTGCTCACGCAGACGCGGCCGCGCGTGGGCCAGCTTGTATTTGCCATTGGCAGCCCGGAGGGTTTGCAGAATTCCGTGACCATGGGCGTGATCAGCGCGGTTTCGCGCCAGCCCGATCCCACCAAGGCGATCGCGTATATACAGACTGACGCGCCGATCAATCCTGGCAACAGCGGCGGGCCGCTGGTGGATATGAACGGCGCGGTACTGGGCATCAACACCTTCATTCTTTCCGAAGGCGGAGGCAGCGAAGGGTTGGGCTTTGCCATCCCCGCGCGCATCGTCGATTTTGTCTACCGCAGCCTGCGCAAGTACGGGCACGTGCATCGCGTCGAAATCGGCGCTGTCGCGCAGGAGATTACGCCGACCATGGCGGCCGGCCTGAAACTGGCGCAGCCCTGGGGAGTAATTATTGCCGACGTCAAGCCCGACGGCCCGGCCGCGGCGGCGGGGTTGCAGGTGCAGGACATTGTTCTCATGGCCGATGAGCGCCGCGTCGAAACCCTGCCGCAATTATCGTCGGCGCTTTATCTGCATCGCATTGACGAATTGCTTAAGCTGGAAATTTTGCGGGGCGAGCAAAAGAAAACTTTGTACATACCCGCTATCGAACATCGCGACCAGATGGACCAGTTGTTCGATACGGCCGATCCGGAGAAGGACCTGGTGCCGCGCATCGGCGTTTTGGCCACCGACCTTACAAAAGAGGTCGCGGCCAAAGTCGAAGACTTGCGCATTCGGTCAGGAGTGATCGTCTTGGGTCGCGCCGCCGATTTGATCACCACCGATACCGGCCTGCAGACCGGCGACATTATTCATGCGCTGAACCTGATTCCCATCACGTCGATGAACGATTTGCGCGACGCGATTGGGAAGCTGAAGACTGGCGATCCGGTGGTGCTGCAAGTGGAGCGC
>DATLKM010000279.1:0-37358 GCA_035538435.1 Binatia bacterium | reverse complement strand
GAAGTTTTTCTTGACTTGCGAAAAGAGGACTAGAAACGAAAAAAACCACACAAACCCGCGGCTGCGCTCATCAAAGTTAACCGAAACATCGTGAAGCGTATTGTAGATTCTGGTGTGGAGTATCCTTCCCTGATTGAAAGGCGGCGGGTCGCCGGGCAAAGCGGCATCCAGGGTAAACAGAACGCGTAAGTTCGGGTTTTGGGTCCAATATGCAAATACGTCGCGAGTGATCTTGTTGGAGGCAGCCTCCAGCCGCGCTTTCAGAGGTTCAAATTTGTCGATCTTGCTTATATCTTCGAGGCTGGTCCCAACCAGGCCCAGAAAAGCAAAGAAGACCTTTTCGCCTGGCTTAATCTCTTTCGGGTTGTTCAGGTTTTTTCTTCTGAGTAAATCTTCTATCGCGACATTACCGCTCATGAATTCGTAATCAGCAAATAACAAGAACTTGGGCATTTGAAGCACATCAATTGCTGCCCTGTGTGGGTCGCCGTCTCGGAACTTGCCGATGGCAGCTATTATTCTCTTTTCGCGCTCTGACGCGGTTGCTGCCTTCGCATCAAGGTATCTCTTGAGGCTCGCAACCGTCTTGTGCTGACGCGCCGGTTCCGCTTCCTCGGTGTGAAGTTCTGCCTTCGCGATGAGATGGCTGACGACGGTCGGTTCGTCCAATGGCACGATCCAGATTTGATTTTTTGTCGTCGTAACTCTTGTAGACAAGAAGGTTCGTGGACTTTAGGCAGCCTTTGCCTAGAATGGACTCGACGGCCGTGACATCCGAATCTTCTAATTCCCAATGGGTGTCGATGACCTTGGCAGGTTGACCCTGGTGTCGTTCGTCGTAGTCGGTGAGATATCGACGCGGGTACTCTTCCACCTTGTCATATGCCGAATCTTCCTCATAGTAGGGTTTAGGCGGTATAACGCATCGAGCAGCGCGGTTTTCCCGGACTCGTTCTTTCCGACGAGGCAGGTTACTCGGTCGAGCTTGAACTCGGTCGAATCTTCAACAATTTTGAAGTTTGTGACTTGTGCTTTCCGAAGTTGCATTGGAGACAACTCCTCGCAGGAGGACTCTTTGGGGCCCGCTCACCCGTGGGAATCGCTACCTTACCACATAACCCCACTCAAAGGCGGGTTCTATCGTGACCCTATCGTGATCGCGAGACTGTCTTGAGGCGCACCCACCTGATAACTCCTTTTTAAAGTTGGCGTCCCCGACGGGATTTGAACCCGTGTTACCGCCGTGAAAGGGCGATGTCCTAGGCCGGGCTAGACGACGGGGACCACTCTAAGGCGGGAGGCCGAGACAGTTTTATCGTAGCAACCGCAGACGCTGTGTGTCAAAAAATGTGGCGCATGAAGCGTCCGTCCTTAGCGCTTAAACGCCGAGCGGGGCGCTACCGTAGCGTTTGAACACCGAATCCCGCGAAACCACGCCTTCCAGTTTCCGCGTGTCGGCGCGGTTTACCACAGGGACCAGCGTGCACTCATTCACATAGCGGAGCGCGGAATCGAGTGGCAGGTCCGGGAAAAGGCTGGGCAGAGACTGCTGCGGAAGAATCGATCCGAGAGTGTGCTCGCCCTTGCCCTCGCGAAAGGCGCGCTCCAGTTGCTCGCGCGAAATCGTGCTCCATCCCGAAGGGTGCATGCGCACCAGACAGGTCTGGTCTTTGGAATCCTGCACGCGGCGGTGGGCGGCGTCCACGTAATCCTGGGCGTTGAGAATCGTCGCCGGCGGAGGGAGCATGGCGTCTTCCACGCGCAGAATGGCTTCTTCGCGTTCCTCTTCGAGCGAGGGCAGCATCAGGCCGTCCTGGCGGGTGAGCATGTCGAAGATCGGAATCGGCTCCAGGCTGCGCGAGATGAGATAAGAGAAGGTGTTGGCCACAATGACGGGAACAATGATTTCGTAGTTGCCGCTGACTTCGAGCACCATAAACACGGACGTCATGGGGACGCGCAAAAATCCGGCGAACAAGACTCCCATGCCCACCAGCACGTAGGTGCCGGTGGATCCCGTCAAATGCGGGAACAGCATGCGTTCAATATCGCCGACCGCGCCCCCGAGCATGGCGCCGATAAAAAGAGTGGGGGCGAACATGCCGCCGGGGGTGCCGCTCACGAAAGAAACGGTGGTGGCGAGGATTTTGGCGGCGGCGAGAATGGCCAGAAACTTCCAGGCGAACTGGCCGTGCATTGCTTGGTCCATGGCGTCGTAACCGGCGCCCATCACTTGCGGAGCGCCAAGAAACCCGATAAAGCCGACGATCAGGCCGGCCAGCGCGGGCTGAAAATATTGGCTCGAGCGCGGCATGGCTTTGAGCCGGGGGCGAAGAAACCCAATCGACTTGGCGAACACGACGGAGGCCAGTCCGCCGACGATTCCCAATACGGCGTAGGCCAGCAGTTCGCTGGGGCGCTTGAACGTGGTCACGGGAATACGGAACAGCGGCTCGCTACCGAGGAACCAGCGCACGATCACAACGCTGGAGACGGCGGAGAGAACCACCGAACCCAGAATCCCGGCGCTCCAGCGGCCAATGACTTCTTCAATTACAAACAGGACGGCGGAAATGGGCGCGTTGAACGCCGCCGCCAGCCCGGCGGCCGCTCCCGCGGGGGCCATGAGCCGAAGTTTTTCCCGCGAGATTTCCAGTTGGCGGCCCAGCGCGGAGGCAATGCCGGCGCCGATTTGCAGCGACGGGTCTTCGGGGCCGAGAGACTGTCCTGAACCGATGGCCAGCGCGCAGCAGATAAATTTGCCGATGGCGGTGCGGAACGGGATGAATCCGTTAAAGATGTAGAGCGCCGCTTTGGTTTGATTGACGCCGCTGCCGCGAATGCCGGGAAAAACGTGCAGCACCAGCGCCGCGACCGCCAGGCCCGCCGCGGCCGGTACCACGAACAGCCGCCAGCTGTGCGCCTGCGGCAACGCGCCCAGCAGTGCGAGGTGAGTCCAGTCGATGGCCAGGCGGAAGCAAACCACCGCCAGCCCGGAAAAAATCCCGATGAAGACGGAAAGAATGAGAAAGAAAACCTCTTCGTGAAAAACCCCTTCCAGAGTGGACAGAACGCGGCGCGAAGCGCGCGCGCCCAAGCCCGGCGAGGGCACGGGCGCAGCGGAGTTTCCCGCGATCGGATCGCTCATTGGGCGGCCTCGCGTTTTTCGGAGATCAGCAGCAGCGCCAGGTCGAGCCCCTGCGGCGGCCCGCAGAGTGTGGCCGTTTGCCGCTCGATTTGGAAAACCACGTCCATGATGGTATCGGGCAAGTCGGTTTCAGCGGGCGAGCGCAGCCGCACTAAATCAGGACGCGTTGCCGACCATAAAGATTCCAGGCTCCCGAGCGGGGAATCATTCGGCGCGGCCTTAAGGTCGACCCCGGTTTGTTTCGCACAGGCCTCGATCCGATCCTCGGCCTGATTGAACGCCGCGAGGATGCGGCGGTTGCGTTCCACATCAGAAATGTGGCTATGGAAAGGATTGGCATGCAGCACCAGATCGGCCGTGGTCAGCAATTGCCGCGAGTTGGCGTCTTGCGGATTCACCCGCGCCGCGGCCTGAAGATAATGCGCCGCAAGGGTAAAGTCCCCCGCGCGGTAGGCCGATTGTCCGGCCCCGGCGAGAGCGCCGGAATCCTCGGGCTGAAGCGAGATCACGGACCTGTATTGCGCCAGCTCCGAGACGTAGTCCTGCGCCTGCTCGAACAGTTGTGCCGCCTGCATGTGTTCGGAGGCGTCGGCGGGGGGCAGGGAAGTGGCCAGCGCCATCAACTCGGATTCGGCGTTGCCCCGCGCGCCCTTGCTCAGCAGAAATTGAATCAGCTCCACGCGGGCTTTGTTGCGGTTGCCGTCGGGGTTCGAATTCCACACGCCGTACATGGCGTTGTGATAGTAGCGGGTGGCGTCTTCGATGTTGCCGCGATGGGCGGCCACGCGGGCCAGGGCCAGATTCACGGCCGCGTCCTGGGGGGTGCGCTGCCACAGCGCCAGCAGATACGATTCGGCCTCTTCGAGCCTTCGCGGATCGTTGCTGTCGCGCAGGGCCCGCGCCAGGCTGAGCTGATATTGCGAATTGGCGGGATCGCAGGTGAGGGCGGCGCGGAAGGCGGCAATGGCGTCGTCGTAATGTCCGGCGGCCACCTCCGCCAGCCCGCGCTCGTAAAGCCTGCGTCCCCGCGCCTGCTGGTTCAGGTTGTAGCGGGTGACCAGGTGGCTTACGCCGGCAAACCCCATCACCGCGCCGAGCGTCAGGATCAGCAGAATCACCGGCGCGGATCGGGGAACCACTTTGCTGGGCATCCGCAACATGTCTCGTATCACGATATCATTTGGATGTTTTGGAGACGCGCCGCGGTTGGGACGCCGCCGGGCCTTTCGTGCTCCCTGTAGCTTTGCCTTCACATGGACCGATCTGCGAAACTGGCTGCGGAAACAGCCGCGAGCCTGATTCAAACTGAGAACCGGGAACTGAGAACCGAGAACTGATGGGCAGAATTCACGTCCTCTCCGAAAATGTGGCCAACCAGATCGCCGCCGGCGAGGTGGTGGAGCGGCCGGCTTCGGTGGTGAAGGAGTTGCTCGAGAACGCGCTGGACGCGGGCTCGACGCGCATCAGAATTCAGGTTGAGGCGGGCGGAAAGAAAACGATCCAGATTACCGACAATGGGTGCGGCATGGTGCGCGACGACGCCATGCTTGCGTTTGAGCGCCACGCCACTTCGAAAATCAAGAACGCGGAAGATTTGTTGAGCGTGGCCACGCTCGGCTTTCGCGGCGAAGCGCTGCCTTCAATTGCGTCGGTTTCCCGGCTGCGGCTGGAAACCTGTGCCGCCGAGGCAGAAATATCCCCGCTTCCTGGGGAAAACGCGAGAAACGGGGCAACCGGTTCTTCCAGTCTATCGAGCCCTGGGACCATTCTCGAGATCAACGGCGGCAGGATGGCGCGGGTGGAGGAAGCGGGGCTGCCCGTGGGAACTTCCATCACGGTGCGCGATTTGTTTTTCAACACGCCGGCGCGGAAGAAATTTCTGAAAGCCGAATCCACCGAGCTTTCGCACATTGCCTCGCTGGTTACGCATTATGCGCTGGCGCATCCGGAAAAGCATTTTGAACTGCACTCCGCCACCAACGCCATATTGGTCGCGCCGCCCGTCGCAGACTACAGCGAGCGCGTTTATCAGATATTCGGCAGGGAAACGCTCGACCAGTTAATTGCCGTGGCCGCGGCACAGCGGCTGGACCGCATCGGCCTGCCGCAGCCTCCTCCGTGGCGCAGGACGGAAGTTGAAGAAGACGAACCACGTCATGAGGCCGGAGAGATGCGGCTGCATGGCTTCGTTTCCAAACCGGAAATTCAGAAACTGAACCGCAATTCCATTTTCGTTTTCGTCAACGGGCGTCTGATCCGCGACCGCCTGATTCAGCACGCGCTCACCGAAGCCTATCGCAACATTATTCCGCCGGCGGTATTTCCCGTGGTGCTGCTGTTTCTGGAAATGCCCGCGGGAGAAGTGGATGTCAACGTTCATCCTTCGAAAACGGAGGTGCGCTTCCGGCAAGCGACCGTGATGCACGATTTTGTCCGCGACACGGTGCGGGCAGCGCTGATGAAAGCGCGCCCGGTGCCGCAGTTCGTGGCGGAGATTCGCGCCCATGCGACCGCCAGCCCGGGGCTGACGCCGGGAGCGCGGGAGTGGGAGCCGCCTTCGGACCCGCTCTCGGCCGCCGCGGCCGAGAATGTCGAAGCCGGCTTTGCTTTGCATGCCCCGGCCGATCCACCGGCCGCGGCGCGCTTTCAGTTTGAAGGCGGCATCGCCGTCGAGGCCAACGCGGCGGTACCGGTGGCGCGCGGACTGGAGACGCGATTCGCCAGCGAAACGTATGTCATCGATACCATCCCCGACAGCGGCTGCGCCCCGGCTTTGGACGCGGGCACGGCGATGGAGGAAGATGCTACGCTGGCCGCGCTTTCCACCATCCGCCCGCTGGGGCAGATCCGCAACTCGTTTATTCTTGCCGTGAATGAAGACGGCCTGTGGATCGTTGACCAGCATGTGGCGCACGAGCGGGTTTTATTTGAGCGCATTCTGAGGCAGCGCGCGGCGAAGAAAGTCGAAAGCCAGCGCCTGCTGATGCCGATCATTCTGGAGTTGTCGCCGGCGCAGCAGGCGGTGTTCGCCGAGATCGCCGACGAACTGGCGCATAACGGTTTCGAGGCCGAGCCGTTCGGGGCGCGCAGCGTGGCTGTCAAAGTCGCGCCCGCCGGGGTGGATGCGGCGCAGGTCGAGCACATGCTGCATGAACTGCTCGATCAGATTTCGCGCGAAGAACAGTCGCTCAACCTGGAAAAAATCCGCGGCCGCATCGCCGCCTCCATCGCCTGCCACGCCGCCATCAAGGTGAACATGCCGCTCGAGGCCAACAAAATGGAATGGCTGCTGGCCGAACTCGCCAAAACCGACCATCCCATGTCCTGCCCGCACGGCCGCCCCGTCGTCCTGCGGTATTCTGTAAAGGACATTCAGAAGGCGTTCAAGAGAATCTAGCTTCGAGGGGCGAACTGCGGGCTTCGAGCCTGAATCAGCCCGCGCGCAGCTCCTGGCGCAATATTTTCCCGCTCCTGGCCGTCGGTCTTCGGCCAGGCAAGGTTTACAGCTTCACCGAATACCGACGACCGAGGCCCGACGACTCTTATCCATGACCGAACCCGACCTCCATCAACTGCGCCTGGAAAAATGGCGGCTGAACGGCAACGCCGTTCGCACCCTCGAGCAGGCTCGCGTCTTTCTTGAAGACACCGGATTCTGCTCCCTGTATCCGTCGCGTCCGGCGCTGGCCTTGCCCACATTCGTCGGCGCCTTTGTAGGCTCGGACGACCGGCTGCCCACGTGGCAACACGCTTACTCCGATCCGCGGGCCCTCGAGGCGACCGAACTGATGGTCCGCCTGCTGCGCGAGCGGTCCGCCTTCGAGGCGAACCTTGGGGACGAGAACAACGCCTTTCTCGTCGCGGCTACGGTTTTTCCTTATTTTTATGCGCTGGTGGGGGAGCGCAACCCCAAACAGCCGCCCAAGCCCGGGCCCCGCTCACCCTACTCCCAGCTGGCGCGCGACGCCTTTGAAATCATCAGCCGGCAGGGGCCGATTTCGAAGCGAAGCCTGCAGGAGGCGCTGGCCAAAAGCATTTCGCTGCCCGCGCTCGATAAAGCCCTGGGCGAATTGTCTGCCCGGCTGCGCATTACCCGCGTGGATTACAAACCCAGCGAAGGCGGCTCGTACTGGGACGTGCTTTACCGCTGGGCGCCCGACGCGGTGCGCGAAGGCACTCGCTTGTCGGTTTTGCAGGCGCTTTCCGCGCTGGTGTCGAAATACATCGATTGCCTTGTCGCTGTGGAGCAAAACGATCTGGAGGATTTTTTCGGCAGGATGGTGGCGCGCTCCCGCGTGCGGGACGCGGTGAATGCCCTGCTGGCCGCGCGCGAGTTGAGCTTTGTTCGCGTGGCCGACAGGACCATGCTGCAAATCACGCCGGCGAAGGAAGCCGTGGTGGCGGCGGCGCAACGGCACATTTCGAGGTGATTTTGCCGCGGAACGCCGACTTCTATCGCGGACGCCTCGCTCCTTCACCCACCGGACTCCTGCATCTCGGCCACGCCCGAACCTTTTGGACCGCCTGCGAACGAGCTTGCGCACGAAACGGCGCTTTGATTTTTCGCAACGAAGACCTCGACGCGCAGCGCTGCCGCCCTGAATTTGTCGCGGCCATGTTTGAAGATCTGTGCTGGCTCGGCATTCAGTGGAGCGAAGGTCCCGACTGTGGAGGCCCCTTCGCGCCCTATGCGCAAAGCGAGCGGCGCGGGCATTATCTTGCGGCATGGAATCTTCTGCGCTCGCGGGGATGGATTTATCCCTGTACCTGCTCGCGAAAAGAAGTGACGCAGGCCGCGAGTGCTCCCAACGATCTTGATGATGAGCCGGTCTATCCCGGAACGTGCCGGCCGGAACAGCCTCGGAAGTTTGATCGGCTTGGACAGCCGGTAGAGGCTGTCTCTGCTTGGCCTGATCACCCGGCCGGCTTCAACTGGCGGTTCCGTGTGCCCGATGGCGAAGAAGTTACGTTTACGGATTTGCATCTCGGTGCGCAGAAGTCGGTGGCCGGACAGGATTTCGGCGATTTCATCGTGTGGCGGCGGGACGACGTTCCCGCCTATCAGCTGGCCGTGGTGGTCGATGACGCTGCCATGCGGGTTACGGAAGTCGTGCGCGGCGCTGATCTTTTGAAATCGACGGCGCGGCAAATCCTGCTGTTCAGGGTTCTGGGTTTGAATCCGCCGGATTATTATCACTGCGATCTTGTGCGCGATGAACACGGCGTGCGCCTGGCCAAGCGGCACGATGCGCTCAGCATCCGCAGGCTGCGGGAACTGGGATATGCCCCCGAACAGGTGAGGGCCGGCAGCGTCCGCTTCTAGTGTTCGCGCCGAGAAGGCCGGTGACGCCTGCAATAACCTGCATCGTTAAAAAAGGTCCCTTCGATTCGCGTTGCAGCCGGTCGCGTAATGTTAAGATAGCGACATCGAAAGGCGCTTTCTTGCAGGTCCGGGCCGAACCGTCTCCGGGCATCCGATCTCTCCCAAGGCGCACAAATTTGCGATCGGTAATGGTCCCAGGGACCGTTACCCTGTGGCGCGTGTTTTAGACAGCGGGCACGTCGTGCAAGTGTGTGTCGCGCGCCGCGGAACTCCAACAGGAGCGGGGAACATGAGTACTTTTTGGGCGAAGAGCCTATCCGTCATTTTTGTGTCGGCAATGATCACAGCCGCGGCATGGCCGGGCGTTGCGCAGGAAGCGAACCGGCAAGGCGAAAGCGCGACTTCGGACCTGTATGTAAAAGTACAACTCGATCATCCGCTCAAAACCAAGAAACTCAAGCCGGGGGACGTGATCGAGGGCCAGTTGGCGCGTGATGTCTACTCGTCCGACCGCGAATTGTTTCGCGCCGGCAGCCGAGTGGATCTGACCGTCGACCATCTGGAAAAAAGGCGCAGGCCGCGCGACGATCATTGGCCCTGGGTAATCAAGGCGTTCACTCCGCGGCATGAAAATTATCCCGTGTTCAAGACGGCAACCGTCGCGGGAACGGACGGCCAAAGCCGGCTGCAAGTCTCGGTAATTTCCATCAGCCGCAAGCGCGAGGTGTACGCGCAGGGGAAAAAGAAGAAGGGCCAGGCCAAAAACGAGCCTGACACGGTGGAAGTGAGCCGCTCGGGCGGCGTGTACGGCCCGGGGAAGCTGGCCGCGCCGATGATGATCCTTGAGGCGTCAATCGCTACGCCCGGGACCGACGAAGCCGTTCCTTCGGCCCCCGATTACTCCGCTCTGGAAACCTTACCTGCTGGTACCGCTTGCAAGATTTTATTGCTGAACGATGTTAGCGCTTCCAAAAGCAAGCCCGGCGATGCTGTACGCGCGCGGCTGCTGGAGCCGGTTGTGGTTAACTCTCGCGTGGCGCTGCCGGCCGGCAGTTTGATTGAAGGGCGGGTGGTAAAGAAAACGCCGCCGCGCTGGGGCAGTCGTGCCGGTTCTCTGGCTTTGACTTTTACCGACGTCACGCTGCCGGGGGGAAACCGCATTCCGATGGCGGCGTCGCTGACCGGGGCCGAACTTGACCGTGCTTCTCACACCAAAATTGACGCTGAGGGGGAACTTCACGGAGAACACCCAGGCAAGGCATGGATGGCCATCAACATCGGCGTGACGGCGGGCTTGGCCAAGGAAGTGGATGACGGCACGCAGTTGATTATCGAAGCCATCGTATCGACGGCCACCGACGCCTCGACGGCCGGCACCTCGCGCATCGTTTCGAGCTGCATCTCGGGAATTTTTATGGTGTCGCGCCATGGCCGCGACGTGATTCTGCCGCGCTTTACGGAAATGAATATCGCTCTGGACCGCCCGTTGGCCGTGACGCACACTCCCGAATCGGCGGCGGTGTTGGGCGGCAGCAAGTAGACAGGCCCGGAGTAAAATCGCATTATCTTTTTCGCATGAACTATGACGCCATTCTGGTTGTGTCGTTCGGGGGCCCGGAGCAGAAGGAAAACGTCATCCCCTTTCTTGAGAATGTGCTGCGTGGCCGCAATGTTCCCCGCGAGCGCCTGTTAACCGTTGCCGAACACTATTACCACTTCGACGGAAAAAGCCCCATCAACCAGCAGACGCGTGAGCTGATTGCCGCGCTGGAAGCGGAGTTGGCGCAGCGCGGGCCAAAGCTTCCGGTCTATTGGGGCAACCGGAATTGGCATCCTTTTCTCGCAGAAACTTTGCGCAAAATGCGGCAGGATGGCGTCGATCGCGCCATCGCTTTCGTGACTTCAGCGTACAGTTCGTATTCAGGCTGCCGGCAGTATCGCGAGGACATTGCGCGGGCGCAGGCTGAAGCCGGACCAGAGGCACCGCGGATCGATAAGATCCGTCCTTTTTTCAATCATCCCGGATTTATCGCGGCGACCGTCGATCGTGTTCGCGACGCGCTGCGGGAAGTTCCAGCGGCAGCGCAGAAAAACGTGCAGATTATTTATCTTGCGCACAGCATTCCACTTTCCATGGCCAACAGCTGCGACTACGTGAACCAGTTGCAAGAAGTGCGGCGGGTGGTTTCGGGAGAACTGGATCAGCAGAATGACGCTCTGGTTTACCAGAGCCGCAGCGGCGCTCCCGGCCAGCCCTGGCTCGAGCCGGACATTCTGGATTATCTGCGGCGGGTGAAAGCGGAGAATCTCGCCTCGGCCGTGGTGCTGGCGCCCATCAGCTTCGTCTCCGACCACATGGAAGTTTTGTACGATCTCGATATCGAAGCGAGGCAGCTTTGTGAATCGTTACAGCTGCCGATGATTCGCGCGAAGACGGTGGGCGTGCATGCGAAATTCGTGGCCGCGATTCGGGAGTTGATTCTCGAGCGCATGAATCCTGATCTCGAACGGCGCACGGTTGGATTACTCGAAGCCCGCCCGCATGTTTGTGCGGAAAATTGCTGCCCCGCGCCGGCGCGACCGGTGCGGAATTAGTGAAGCGGATAGTGCGCTCAAAGGCTTTAAAAGCAGGGAGCACCGAGGCTCACTGGGGAAACCGGCGGCTTTCGAATGTAGGCCTGTTGATGTACCGCGACGGTTAAAGACGCGGCCATTCTTTCTGACGAGCGTTCAGTGCGCCGCCATCCCGCCGCCGGGTTTGCTTTTCTTCATCAAAAATACCAGTGGAATCATGGCCACAATCGAAATGCTCAACAATCTGAAATCGTCGAGATAGGCGAGCATGGTGGCTTGCCGTTCCACGGTGGCTGCCACCAGGGCATAAGCCTGTTGGGTAGCGTAAGCCGCGCTGGCGCCATGCGTAGCCATGGCTTGGGTCGCGCCTTGCAGCATTTTGCGGAATGCCGGATTGGACGCGCTCAGGTTGTGCGCCAGATCGTTCATGTGCAGTTGCGTATGCCGGTCGAGCAGCGTGGTCACGAGCGAAATCCCCACGCTGCCGCCAATGTTGCGCGCCAGATTCATCAGGCCGGACGCGGCGTTGTTTTTCTCGCGGGGAAGAAACGCGTAGGCTGCGGTGTTGATGGGGACAAACAGGAACGCCATGCCCACCGCCTGCAACACGCGGGCAATGGCCACGCTGCGGAAGTCAATGCTGAGGTCGAATGTGCTCATGTGCAGCAACGATCCGGCCAGCACGGCCAGGCCGAAAACCAGCAGCCAACGCGGGCTGTAGCGCGAGAGTAGAAATCCCACCAGCGGCAGCAAGAGCATGATTGTGAACCCGCCGGGCATCAGGGCCAGGCCTGCTTCTTCGGCCGTGTAGCCCAGCATGGTTTGTGAAAAAAGCGGGAGCAGGAGCGTGCTGCCCATCAGCGCGAAGCCGAGCATGAACATCAGCAGGTTGGAAAGCCCAAACGTCCGGTCGCGGAACAGATGCAGGTCGATAATCGGGTCTTTGTGTTTCCACTCCCAGAAAATGACAAAGATCAGCGAAAGGGCCGCGATGACTGAGAGTGTGGTAATGAAATGGGATTCAAACCAGTCGTCGCGCTGTCCTTTATCGAGCACAATTTGCAGCGCGCCCAACCCCAGCGCGACAAAACCCAGGCCGACATAATCGATGTGAGTTTCTTTCAATTTGCGGCGGCGGAAATAAGGCGGGTCCTCGATCAGCCGCGAAGTCAGCAGAATGGAAATAATGCCGACCGGAATGTTGATGAAGAAAATCCAGCGCCAGGTGAAGTTGTCGGTGATCCATCCGCCCAGAGTTGGGCCGATCGCCGGGGCAGTCACGACCGCGATTCCATAAACCGCGAATGCCATGCCCCGCTTGGCGGCAGGAAAAGTATCGGCCAGAATGGCCTGTTCGCTGGGCTGCAAGCCGCCTCCACCTGCGCCCTGCAACACGCGGCAGACGATCAGCACGGCCAGGTTCGGGGCCAGCCCGCACAGAAATGAGCTGATGGTGAACAGGGCCACGCAGCCCATGTAGAAATTCTTGCGGCCCACGATGGAAGACAGCCATCCGCTGAGAGGAAGAACGATGGCGTTCGACACCAGGTAGGAAGTCAGCACCCATGTGCTTTCATCCTGGCCGGCCGACAGGCTGCCGGCGATGTGCGGCAGCGCGACATTGGCGATGGAAGTGTCGAGCACCTCCATGAATGTCGCCAGGGTGACGATGATGGCGATGATCCACGGATTTACCGCCGGACGCCAGTCCGCGTGATCGACCGTCGCGCTGACGGCGCTCATTGCCCAATCCAGACTTTCGGCTCGACCGACATGCCCGGACGCAGCGACTGGTCCTTGTTTTCCCCGGGATCAAGAACAATCTTGACTGGAATCCGCTGCACCACTTTCACATAATTGCCCGTGGCATTTTCCGGAGGCAGCAGGCTGAAACGCGCGCCGCTCGCGCCCGCAATGCTGTTGACTTTGCCCTTATAGCTCCGTCCATTGGCATCTACTTCGATGGTCACCGGCTGTCCCGGCTTTATTCTGCGAAGCTGCGTTTCCTTGTAATTTGCCGTGATCCAGACGTCGTTGAGGGGAACGATCTTCATCAACTCCTGGCCGATGGAAACATTCTGTCCCACTTCAACCGTGCGATCGCTGACCACGCCTGTGACCGGCGCAACGATTTTCGTGTACAGCAGGTTCAGCTGCGCCTGGTCGAGTTCGGCCTTCTTCATTTGCGCTTCGGCCAGGGCGGAAGCTGCGCGCGAATGCATGATCTGCATCTGCTTGGGAGCGGTTTGCGCGTTGCGCCAGTTGGCTTCGGCCAGCAGCAGCCGGTCTTGCGCCTGAGTCACCTGGGCCTGCGCTGCGTCGGCGGTGGCGCGGGCGGCGCTGACCGCGGCCTCGCTGGCGGTTGCCGAGGCTACCGCCTGATCGTATTGCTGCTGCGAGATTTCCTGCTTATCGACCAGTTGCTTGTAGCGCCCCAGATCGTTCTGCGCCTTCACGTTGTTGGCCTCAGCCTGCGCCAGTTGCGCCTTCGCCGCTTCCGACTGCTGTTTGGCCGCCGCAATTCCGGCTCGCGCGCCGGCCACATCGGCCTCGGTGGCAGAAACCTGGGAACTGGTGCTCACGTCGGTGATGGGCACATTTACTCCGGCCGCCGCCGCTGCGGCTTGCGCATTTTCGAAATCCGCCTTGGCCTTTTCATAGGCAACCTGGTAATCGGCGGGGTCGATCTCCACCAGTATCGCCCCCGCCTGCACCAGCTGGTTGTCTTCAACGTTCAGTTTCGTAACATGGCCGGAAATGCGGGCGCTGATGGGATTGATGTGTCCATCGACCTGCGCGTCGTCGGTGGATTCGTAGCTGGTCACGTAGCGATACACGAAAATCCCCGCCACCAGCAGAACAACTGCGCCAACGATGATGGCAACGCGGAACTCCGGACTTGAAGTCCGGCGCGGCTGGGCTGGAAAAGCCTGTTGCGTCGAAGGCAACGCATTTTTGCGGTTATCAGCCTGGGCCGGTGGTTTCTCCGGCGCGGTTTGCGTGGTCTGTTCCATAACTAAATCAGTGCTCGCCTCTCAAGTAGCGCTTTACACCCTGCTCGGCATCGCCAATAGCCCGGGCCAGTTCGATTTTGGCCAGGTTATGCGCGTACAGGCTCTCGATATAACTTTCATGAGCGCCGGCCACGGACTCCTGGGCCTGCACCACTTCCAGATTATCGGTAACGCCCGCGGTAAAGCGGTCTTCCGATTGGGATAGCGTCTGCTCGGCCAGTTCGACCGAACTGCGCGCCACTTCCACCTGCTGCGCCGCGGAATTCAAATCGAGCAAGGACGCGCGCACTTCGTAATCGATGCGTCCACGAAGATCGGATAGTTGCGATCGCGCCTGGCGCAGTTGCGCCTCGGCAACCAGAACGTCGCTGTGAACTTTTCCTCCGGCGAAAATGGGGATATTGATCCCGCCATTCACCTGCCAGGTCCCATTCGACTGTCCGGGGGTTACGCCGATATCGCCGAAATTCGCATTCACGCCGATCGAAGGGTAATGGCCGGCGGTCGCTGCCCGGCGCTCGAATTCAGCGGCCTCGAGTTGCGCTTGCGCGGCCCGGTAATCCAACCTTGTTGTATAAGCACGTTGCAGGTAAGTTTCTACAGATAACGGCGTCAGCGCCTGATAGGGCGCCTTTTCCGTGGTGGTAAATTCCTGGCCCGGAGCCAGGCCGATCACCCGCCCCAGGGAAAGCTTCTGCTTGGCAAAGTCGTTTTGGGCCGCGATCAACTGCTGTTGCCGCGTCTGATATTCCACCCGCGCCCGCAGGGTGTCGATGGAAGGGCTGAGTCCGGCTTTCTGTTGGTCGAGCGCCTTGTCATAAAACACTTGCGCGTTCTTCAACTGCGCTTCGGCGGTTTCGATGCGGGCGCCGGCGGCAATCACCATGAGATACGAGTTGCCAACGGCGAGCACAACGAGTTCGCGAGCATCTTGGTAGTTGTATTGCGCCGACTTCAAGCTGGCGGAAGCGGCCCGCTCGCTCTCCATGTCTTTAAAGTTGAAAAGCTCCTGGCTCAAGGAGGCGCGGGCGTCGAAATAGTTGAAAGGCCCAATGACGCGCGGAATGGGAAACGGGAATACATTGCTCTTCAGTCCGAGAGCAGTCAGGCTGAGTCTTTGCACGTCTTCCATGAACTGGCCCTGGAGATTCGGCAGCAGATTGCTCAACTGCTTCCAGCGCTCGCCGCGGGCTTGGAGCGCCTGATCTCCGGAGAGCAGCAGGCCAAGATTGGCGCGCAGCCCACGGTCGATCGCCTCCTGAAAACTGAGCTGGAGCACTCCGGCGACGGCTTTGTCATCGGGTTCGCTGCCGGTAAAAGGACTTTGGCTGCCCGGCAACGAAATGGAAGGACTGGGAGTGGGAGTCGATTCCTGTGCGCTCGTAAAAAGGGCGAAAAGAAATAACGCAAGCACACATACCGATGCGCATCGGATTAGGGCAAACGGCAAGCGAAGAATTTCCAATTCTGAAAGGGTCCCGGGCAGAAAAAAAGTCTCAGGACAAGCTTTCTGCTTCATACCAATCTGTTTCTAACCATTTGGTTTAACGCTCGGCGACGCCATCACGAATTGTGCCTTTGGATGCCGTACTGGGAGCGGCGTTTGCCGGGAATCTCGCCAGGATTCGCCGAATAAGTGGCGCCTGAATCCATACTACAAGATGGCGGGGTCTCCATACACGCGAGGGCCAATAAGTCCAAACAAAAATTCAGGATTCTGGTTGTTTTAGCGTTACTTTGGAGACTTTCGTTGCCAACCACCCACCGTTAAATTAGAAAAGTCTCATTCCCCATGAACCGCAAGATATCTTTATTCCTGATCGCAGCAGTGTACTTGTTTGTTTCGGCGGCGGGCACTTTAGCCGGACAGAACTCGGACCACAGCGAACGCAAAATCGTAAGCCGCGCGTCTCCGGATTACCCGGAACTGGCCCGGCGCAACCGAATCGGCGGGTCCGTGCGGCTTGAACTCATGGTTGAGCCGAACGGCACGGTCAAGTCGGCCAAGGTTCTGGGCGGCAACCCGGTGCTGATTCATCCGGCGGAAGACGCAGCCCGCAAGTGGAGGTTTGAAGCCGGGTCGGAAAGCACGGAGATTATTCAGATTACATTCGATCCCAACTGACCCGGCGATACCCTCGCCGCCAGAGAACCTGACATTTTTTGCGATGCCCGCTTCCACTCCAAAACCGTCCGCGGCACCGGTGGATCGCCGGCGCAGGCGCCACGTGCGCTACCGCGCCGATTTCCGCGTCAGCGTTGCCTGTCTTGCCGGCAGCGAATACCACAAAGTGGAGGGTCACTGCCGCGATCTTTCTGAAGCTGGTATTGGGATTCTTTTCGCCGCGGAATTGAAGACGGGAGACGTTGTCAGCCTCACCTTTTCTTTGCCCGGAGGCTCCACCTGGCAACTGCGGGGCGTGGTCCGCTATCGCCACGGCTACCATTACGGCTTCGAATTTCTTTCTCTTCCGGCGGAACAGCGCGAACAGATCAAGCAATATCTCAAAGAACTTCAGCCCGCTCCATGAAGAAGCCACAGTCCGAACACTGTGACTTCCGTCATCTTGTACGCAGGTGACCTTTGGTAGACGCTATGTCGCGGGCGCCAAAAAAGGCGGCTGTGTGAGTATTTTCTTCGCATGAGTTCCTCCAGCACAAAACCGGCGGGCGCGGACTGGACTGCCCTGCTTGCCGACCCGGATTTGGCGCGCAATGTAGGCAAGCTGCTTCAGGTTTACCGCGACGCCCCGCCCGAGCGCCGCGAAGAGACTCTGCTGGCGGCCATGCGCGAGATCAAGAGGTCTGCTTCGTCCGATCCCGGCCAGGACAGCGCCGTCAAGTCTGTGCCTCCGCAACCGCTGCCGGCGTCGGCGTCATCGACTCCGCCATTCGAACCCGATCTATTCGGGCCCAACTGGGGCCAGGATCGCAGGCAGCATCCGAGGATTAAATGTTTTGTCGCGGTCGAACTTCGCGTCAATGACGCCAGCGCGCCGGTCTGGGGGAATCTCTCAAACACCAGCGTGGGCGGCTGCCAGGTGGAAACCGCCACTCAGATCTCCGGCGGCTCGAAAGTCGAAATCGGCCTGTGGGTGGCCAGTGGAAAAATCTGGGTAAAAGGTTTTGCTCTGAACGGAGTGGTGACCCACAGCGCGCCGGCCAACGGCGTCAGAATCCGCTTCGCCGGCATGGACCCCGCCGGGAAACAAAGCCTGCGCCAATTCCTGAAATACGTGCAGGAAACCACCCGCAGCGCCAAAAGCGAGCAGAGTTACCTGCAATTGTTGAAGTAACCCTTTCCGTCGATTCCTCCGGACTATCCGATTTTTCCGCCCGCTTCCCATGCCCGCCCGGGAAAATTGATACACTCAAAGTTCGTTGAAACTCTTTCTGCCAGCTAAAAATCTAAGCTGTTGACAAGTCCGCGTAAGACATTCCTGGAGGGAGCCAGCACCCCATGGCAGTCAGCGATCAAGCGCTTGTAACCGGCACGCAACTGGATACGCTCTGTATCAACACCATTCGAACCCTTTCCATCGATGCGGTGCAGCAGGCCAACAGCGGGCACCCCGGCGCGCCCATGGGCCTTGCGCCCGTCATGTACTGCCTGTGGCAGGAATTTCTGCGCTACGATCCCGAAGATCCCAAGTGGTGGAACCGCGACCGCTTTGTTCTTTCCAACGGGCACGCGTCCATGCTCCTGTATTCCACGCTGTATTTAACCGGCGTGCGGGAAGTTGGAGAAAACGGGGAAGTTCTCAAGACGCTCGCGGTGCCCATGGAAGAAATCAAACGCTTCCGCCAGTTGGGCAGCCGAACGCCGGGCCACCCGGAATCTCACATTACGACCGGCGTTGAAACCACCACCGGCCCCTTGGGGCAGGGAGTAGGAAACAGCGTCGGTATGGCGATCGCCTCAAGATGGCTGGAGGCGAATTTCAACCGCCCCGGCTTCGAAGTCTTCAACTACAACGTGTACGCAATATGCTCCGATGGCGACCTGATGGAGGGCATTGGCGGCGAAGCCGCTTCCCTGGCCGGTCATCTCAAGCTCTCCAATCTCTGCTGGATCTACGACCACAACAACATCACGCTCGATGGCCCAGCGAATTGGTCTTTCAGCGAAGACGTGGCCACGCGCTTCATGGGCTATGGCTGGAACGTGACGCGCGTCTCTGACGCAAACGATCTGGTCATGCTGGCGCGCGCCTTCGAAGTTTTTCAGAAGACCACCGACCGCCCCACGTTGATTATTGTCGACAGCCACATCGGCTACGGGTCCCCGCACAAGCACGATTCGAACGCTTCGCATGGTGAGCCGCTGGGCGAGGAGGAGGTTCGGTTAACCAAACAGTTCTACGGCTGGCCGGAAGACGCGAAGTTCCTTGTCCCGGAAGGGGTCAAGGAGCACTTCCAGGAAGGAGTTGGCAAGCGCGGCCGGGAACTGCAGGGAAAATGGACGAAAATGTTTGCCGATTATTCGGCCAAGTATCCCGAACTCGCCGAACGCTTGCGGCTCATGAAAGTACGCGAACTCCCTCAGGATTGGGACAAAGACCTGCCGGTCTTTCCGGCTGACGCCAAGGGCGTTGCCACGCGCGAAAGCGGGGGCAAGGTTCTTAACGCGCTGGCCAAGAACATTCCGTGGCTGATCGGCGGCTCGGCCGATCTGGCGACCTCGAATAAGACCACGCTGAAATTCGAGGGAGCTGGCGACTTCCAGGCGGGAAGTTATGCCGGCCGCAATCTCCATTTCGGAGTGCGCGAGCACGTGATGGCCGCAAGCGTAAACGGCATGGTGGTTTCCAACCTTCGCGCCTTTGGCGCTACGTTCTTCAATTTCAGCGACTACATGCGCCCGAGCATTCGTTTGGCCGCGTTGATGGAAGCGCCGTCCATCTTTGTTTTCACGCACGATTCCATCGGCCTTGGGGAAGACGGTCCAACGCACCAGCCGATCGAACAGTTGGCCTCGCTGCGCGCCATGCCGAACCTGCTGGTGCTGCGCCCGGCCGACGCCAATGAAGTCACCGAGTGCTGGAAGATTATTGCCAAACTCAAACATCAGCCCGCCGTTCTGGTTCTCACCCGGCAGAATGTCCCCACGTTTGATCGAACCATTTATGCCCCGGCGGCTGGAGTTGCCCGCGGCGCTTACGTTCTGGCCGACGCCGATTCCGGCAAGCCGCAAGTGATCCTGATGGGCACCGGCAGCGAGGTTTCGCTTTGCGTGGAGGCTCGGGAAAAACTCAAAGCCGAAGGCGTGCAGGCCCGCGTGGTCAGCATGCCGTCGTGGGAAATCTTCGAGCAGCAGGATGCGAACTACAAGGAAAGCGTGTTTCCGGCTTCAGTGACCGCGAGGGTTTCGGTGGAAATGGCCACCACTTTCGGCTGGGAACGCTACGTAGGCACAAAGGGCCGGATGATCGGCATGCACCGTTTCGGCGCTTCGGCTCCGATCAAAGATTTGTTGAAGTTTTTCGGCTTTACCGTGGACGCGGTTGTGGCCGAAGCACACAAAGCGCTCTCGGCCAAGTAACGCTGGCTCTATTCGATAATCCGCGTCAACTGCGTCCGCCGTCAGTTCATTGGAGGGAATCTTTATGCAGCCAACTGGAGTTCTGGAAAACACGAAAGCCGCCAACCCCTTAAAGGCCCTGCTCGGTTACGGGCAGTCAATGTGGCTCGACTACATCCGCCGCGACCTGATCACCAGCGGAAAATTGAAATCCATGATCGACGACGACGGCCTGCGCGGCATGACGTCGAATCCCTCGATTTTCGAGAAGGCCATCGCCGAGAGTTCGCTGTATGACGATATGCTGCGTTCGCTCGCCTCGCGCAGCGACCTGGATACGACCGGGCGCTACGAGCAGATCGCCATTCGCGACATTCAGGACGCGGCCGATGTTCTGCGCCCGGTTTACAACGAGTCGAACTTCCGCGACGGTTACGTCAGCCTGGAAGTCTCGCCGCTGCTGGCCATGAAAACGCAGGAGACCATCGACGAGGCACGGCGTCTGTGGAAGGCGGTCGATCGTCCCAACGTGATGATTAAAGTTCCGGGCACGCCCGCGGGGTTGCCCGCCATTCGCCAGCTGATTGGCGAGGGAATCAACATCAACGTCACGCTGCTGTTTGCGCAGGAAGTCTACGCCCAAGTGGCGGAAGCCTACGTAGCGGGGCTGGAAGATCTGGCCGGGCGGGGCGGCAATCTCAAGAAAATGGCCAGCGTGGCCAGCTTCTTCATCAGCCGCATCGATACGCTGGTCGATTCCATGATCGATGAGAAAGCAAAGAATGTGGCCGACGCGCAGCAAAAAACCTTGCTGCAAAGTTTGAAGGGCAAGGTGGCCATTGCCAACGGGAAACTGGCCTACCAGATTTATCGGCGTATTTTCAGCGGCCCGCGATGGGATGCCCTGGCGGCAAAAGGCGCGCAAACGCAGCGCGTACTGTGGGCCAGCACCAGCACCAAAAATCCCGCGTACCGCGATGTGATGTACGTGGAAGAGTTGATCGGCCCCGACACGGTAAATACCATGCCCCCCGCCACCATTGACGCGTTTCGCGATCACGGCAAACTGCGCAACAGCCTGACCGAAGACGTTGCCGGCGCGGAGAAAGTCATGGACGACCTGGCGAAGTCGGGTATTTCGATCAAGCAGGCGACCGACAAACTGACGGAGGATGGCGTCAAACTTTTCGCCGACGCTTTCCACAAGCTGCTCGCTGCCGTCGAGAAGAGTACGCAACAGAAGGGCCCGCAACAAGGAAAGACAGCGTGAGCCGGCTGAAGTCCTCGCTGCCTGAAACTCTCGCCGCGGCCGTGAAAGCGGCCGCCGCCGAGTGGCAGGCGGGCGGCAAAATAGAGCGCCTGTGGCGGCGCGACTCCGCGCTTTGGACCGGCAATGGCGAGGGCGAATGGCTGGGTTGGCTCGACATCGTCGAGTCGCAGCTGGCGCATCACGTTGAACTGCGCAATCTTTCCAAGGAAGTCTGGAGCGCCGGATTTAAAGACGCCGTGCTGCTTGGCATGGGCGGCTCGAGCCTGTGCCCGGAAGCTCTGCGCTTGAGTTTTGGGCGCATTGCAGGCTATCCCAATTTTCGCATTCTCGATTCGACCGACCCCGTGCAGGTCAAGTCCGTCGAGAACGAAATCGATATTGCCAAAACTCTTTTCATCGTCTCCAGCAAATCCGGTACCACGCTCGAACCCAATATCTTCAAGGACTATTTTTTCGAGCGCACCCGGCAGGTTGTGGGGCCGGACAAAGCGGGCAGCCATTTTATGGCGATCACCGATCCCGGCTCGCCATTGCAGGAGGTCGCCGAGCATGATCGTTTCCGCCATGTTTTTCCCGGGCGCGCGGCGATCGGCGGCCGCTATTCCGCCTTGTCGCACTTCGGCATGGTTCCCGCCGCAGTCATGGGAATCGACACCAGGAAACTGCTCGATCGGGCGCAGGAGATGGTGAGGGCTTGCGGCGCTTCGGTGCCGGTGGAAGAAAATCCCGGGGCTATGCTGGGCATGATTCTCGGCGGCGCGGCGGTGCGCGGACGGGACAAGTTGACGATTGTCACTTCGCCCGACATTGCCGGTCTGGGCGCGTGGCTGGAGCAATTGCTGGCCGAATCGACGGGCAAGAGCGGGAAGGGAATCATCCCCGTGGACCGCGAAGACTTAGGAGCGCCCGAGGCTTACGGCCACGATCGCATCTTCGTTTACCTTCACACCCAGCATGCCAGCGATGTGCGTACGGAGGCCAAGATCTTCGCTCTGGAACGGGCGGGGCACGCCGTCGTCCGCATTGCCATGGCGGATGCCTATGACCTGGGTGGGGAATTTTTTCGCTGGGAAATGGCCACGGCCGTTGCGGGGGCGATCCTCGGCGTCAGCCCGTTCGATCAACCGGACGTGGAAGCCAGCAAAGTGGCCGCGCACGCTTTCATTGCGGAATACGATGCGGAATACGAAAAGACTGGCTCGCTTCCCGCCGAGAAGCCCGTTTTCGCAGATGGCGAAGTTGAGTTGTTTGCCGATACGCAGAACGCGGTTGCTCTGACCGGAGCCGGAGAATCTTCGTTCACCGCGTGCTTGCAGGCGCATCTCGATAGCATCGGCGAACACGATTACTTCGCGATCATGGCTTTCATTCCTATGAGTGAAGTGAACCGGAGCGCTTTGCAGTCGATGCGCCAGGCCGTCCGCGACAGCAAAGGCGTGGCGACCTGTCTTGAGTTCGGCCCCCGGTTTCTGCACTCCACCGGGCAGGCCTACAAAGGCGGCCCGAATTCGGGCGTTTTCCTTCAAGTCACCTGCGATGACCCGGTGAACGTTCCGGTTCCCGGGCGGAAGTATACTTTTGGCTTGGTGAAAGCGGCGCAGGCGCGCGGCGATTTTGCCGTCATGGCTGGGCGCGGCCGCCGCTTGTTGCGGATTCATCTCGGCCGCGATCTGTCGAACGGCCTGTCCGCTCTGCGCGATGCGCTGGCGGCGGCGCTGGAGGCCGGTGCGGATGTCACTCCGGCCCGCTAGCGTGGCGGGCAAAATAGTTCGTTCGGATTTGCTTCGAAGTAAATCTACTTGAGGACTCGGTTATGGCTCAATTGGCGGAAAGTCCCACAGCAGTGGCTCCCCGTGTCGGGCGAGTCAGCGACCCTTGTGTAATGGTAATTTTCGGCGCGGCCGGCGACCTTACCGCGCGCCTCCTGATTCCCGCGCTCTACAATCTTTACCGCGCCAAACTGCTGACGGAGGAATTCGCCGTCCTGGGTGTGGCCCGCTCCAAAATGAGCGACGACGACTTCCGCAAGCAGCTTTTCGATGACGTCAAGACCTATTGCGGCGACTGCACCAGCGACGAAACCGCCTGGCACAATTTTGCCTCCCGCTTCTACTATCACTCCGGCGACTTCAACGACGATCAGCTATTCAAACAGGTCAAGGACCGGCTGGCCACCATCGATCGCGATCATTCCACCCACCAGAATATGTTCTTTTATCTGGCGACCGCTCCCAGCTACTTCGGTCCCATTGTCGAAAAACTGGCCGCCAACGGCATGATGGAACAGAATAACGACCACTGGCGGCGCGTCGTGATCGAAAAACCCTTCGGCCACGATCTGGAATCGGCCAAGGCCCTGAACCAGCAATTGCTCAAGCTGCTCGATGAAAAGCAGATCTACCGCATCGACCACTACCTGGGTAAAGAGACGGTGCAGAACATTATGGCGTTCCGTTTCGCCAACGGCATCTTTGAGCCCATCTGGAACCGCCGCTACATCGACCACGTGCAGATTTCCGTGGCTGAAACCGTGGGCGTGGAGCAGCGGGGCAGCTATTTCGACCACGCCGGGACGCTGCGCGATATGGTGCCCAACCACATCATGCAGTTGATCAGCCTGACCACCATGGAGCCGCCCATTTCGTTCGACGCCAACGCCGTCCGCGACGAGCAGGCCAAGGTTCTGCACGCAATCCAGCCCATCACCGACGAAGAAGTGCTGGTGCGCACGGTGCGCGGGCAATATGGCGAAGGCATCCTGAAAGGCGAGCGGGTCCCCGGTTACCGCGCCGAAGAGGGCGTTCCGCCCGATTCCCGCACCGAAACTTTCGTGGCCATGAAGCTGCTCATCGACAACTGGCGCTGGGCCGATGTTCCTTTCTATCTTCGCACCGGCAAGCGCATGCCCGCGCGCAACACGCACATCGTCATTCAATTCCGCCGCGCGCCGTTTGTTCTGTTCCGCGAAACTTCCGTGGAACACCTCATGCCCAATCAGCTGGTGCTGCACATTCAGCCGGAGGAAGGCATCTCGCTGCAATTCGCTGCCAAAGTCCCCGGGCCGGTCATGCGTCTGGGCACGGTGGACATGAACTTCGAATATCAGCAATACTTCGGCAAGCAGCCTTCGACCGGCTACGAGCGGCTGCTGCACGATTGCATGATTGGCGACCAGACTTTGTTTCAGCGCGCGGACATGGTGGAAGCGGGATGGAGCGTGGTCAATCCCCTGCTGGATGTGTGGAAGGCCCTGCCGCCGCGCAACTTCCCCAATTACGCCGCCGGCACCTGGGGGCCGAAAGAAGCGGATGAACTTTTGGAGCGCGACGGACGCCGCTGGAGGAATTTCGAACAATGATTCTGGCCGGCGATATTGGCGGTACCAATGCCCGGCTGGCCTGTTTTCAAGCGCAGAACGGCCATCTCCGCCTGCTGGCGGAGCGCACCTTTCCCAGCCGCGAATATAGCGGCCTCAGCGATATTGTCTGCCAGTTTCTCGAAGACGCTTCCGCGCGCCCCGACCTCGCCTGTTTCGGCATTGCAGGCCCGGTGCGCAACGGGCGGGTCGAAACCTCCAATCTCCCCTGGACCATCGAACAATCCGGCCTGGCGCGGCAGATTGATCTTCCCGGAACCTGGCTGATCAACGATCTCGAAGCCAATGCCTGGGGCATCGGCGCGCTGGCCCCGGAAGATGTAGTGGGATTGAATGAGGTTCCGCTGGCGGCCGCGAACCAGGCTGTCATCGCCCCCGGCACGGGGTTGGGCGAAGCGGGAATTTACTGGAATGGAAGCCGCCACGAAGTCTTTGCCAGCGAAGGCGGCCACGCCGACTTTGCTCCCCAGGGCGAACTTCAGATCGAACTGTTGCGTTACCTGGAGGCGAAGTTCGCGCACGTGAGTTACGAGCGTATTCTTTCCGGGCCGGGGCTGGTCAACGTTTACGAGTTCCTGGCTGAAAAATCTGGAGCAACGGATGCGCTGAACATCGCCACCGGAGATGCCGCGGCGGCGGTTTCGCGCGCCGCCATCGAAGGCGGCAGCAGGATCGCGGAACAGGCGCTGGAATTGTGGCTCGCGGTTTATGGCGCCGAGGCCGGCAATCTCGCGCTCAAGATCATGGCCACAGGCGGGATCTTTCTCAGTGGAGGAATCTCGCCCAAAATTTTGCCCAGGCTGAAAGGGCCGTGGTTCATGCAGGGCTTCCTCGCCAAAGGCCGACTGCGGCCACTGCTCGAAAACATTGCCGTGCGGGTTGTGATCAACGACAAAGTGGGCCTGCTGGGCGCGGCCCGCTGCGCCGCCGTCAAGTCCGCCGAAAAGTAGGAAAAACAATATGAGCGCACAGCCGGAAATCCGCCACCTGACCACGCCGCAGGAGTTGTTTCAGGCTGCCGCCGACGAAGTCATCCACGCGGCGCGCCAAGCCATCGCCCAGCGCGGACGCTTTACGCTCGCGCTCTCCGGCGGTTCGACCCCGCGCAGCATGTACTCGCTGATCGCCGCCAATGCCAGCACCAGCCTGCCCTGGGAGAAAGTTTTCTTTTTCTGGAGCGACGAACGTCACGTTCCGCCCACCGACGCGGAAAGCAATTTCCGCATGGCCGAAGAGTCGCTGCTTTCAAAGATCGCCGTGCCCCCGGCCAATATTTTTCGCGTGCCTTCCGAGAACCCGGATGCATCCGCGGCCGCGCAAGCCTACGATCTGACCCTGCAAAAATTTTTTGCCGTGAGCGCCGGGGAGTTTCCCCGCTTCGATCTCATTCTGCTCGGCATGGGCCCGGATGGGCACACGGCGTCGCTTTTTCCCGAAACTCCGGCGCTGCAGGAAAAATCCCGCCTCGTGGTGGCCAACTGGGTAGAAAAGCTGAAGACCCACCGCATCACCTTCACCCTGCCCTTGATTAACGCGGCGCGCTCGGTGGTTTTTCTGGTCAGCGGAGTGGACAAGGCGCCCGTGCTGCATGAGGTTCTGGAAGGCAACGCGCCGGGGGAAAAGTATCCCTCAAAACTCATTCGCCCGGTGGAAGGGAACCTGATCTGGTTTGTGGACCGCGCCGCCGACAGCCAGCTGGCCCGGAGTTCCGAGGCATGAACGCGGCCTTCGGATCAATTGTCCTCGATGCTCATGACACCGGACTCAGGACTCGGGGCTGAAACTCCGCCACTCGCTCACTTCGCGCAACCCTTTGCCGCGGGCATGCTCGAACAAGCGGACTCGGTGCCGGGAGTGCTCGAACTCGTGAATGTCGGCCCAGACCTCCGCCCGCCAGGCCACATCGTGCGTGGCGCACTCGCCGCAAGTGGCGCAGCGGGTGTGCAGGCTGACGCGGGTTTCCACCGGGATTCGGCCGGGCAGTTCGATGAAGATGCAGCGCACTTCCTGTATCTCTTCGTTTTCGTCGAGCAGATGTTCGTAGCGCAGCAGGTAGCCGAAATTCAGTTTGCGGGCCTCGGCTTCGGCCTCCGCCCGGGTGTGGAACGGGCCATATTCGGCGCGCAACTGTTCGGTCGAATCGCACGCCATCCAGAAAGTCTCTTTGTATTCCATCGTGGCACCTGGGAAAGGCCCGTTCGCGTCTTCAACGGCGCGAAACGTTGCCCCGAGGGGAGCAATTCGCGGGCCGATTTTACGGCGAAATAAGTGGTTTATTTTGAGCAAGGGGAGCTTTCGGCCGCGGTTGGGCAGCTCACGCAAGTGCAAAGCTTTTGCAGCCACCTCGGCGGCAGGCAGCGGCGTGGCAGCGAGAGGCGGCCACCTCCGATGGCAATACCGCAGCCATCGCGGCATCTAACCCGCCGCCCGCGCCTGGGCTTGGGCCAGGACCGCCGATTCCACGCCCTCGGCCCATTTCCCGCCGCCATGGCTGGAAACGTACATGGCCAGTTCCAGCCGGCTCCAGACGCCCAATTTGTCGAAAGTGCTGCGCAGGTGGTTCTTGACCACCTGCTCGGTGGTGCTCATCAGCTTCCCGATTTCGCGGTTGGTCAGGCCCTGCCACACCAGCGTGGCCACCTGAATTTCCTTTGGGGTAAGTCGCTCGCGCGGAGTCATCCTTTCACCTCCGCCTGCTCGAATGCGGCAGTCGCCAAGCGCACCCGCTTGCGACCCTCACGAATGCCCGCGCGCAGAAACATGGTCCGTAAATGTTGTTTCACCGTGCGCGGGCTGATGCTCAACTGGCCGGCGATTTCCTTGTTGCTGCAACCTTGCACCAGCAAATCCAGCACCTGCTGGTCGCGGGGAGTGATTTTGACATTGGCTAAGTTCATTGGCATTCTCCTTTCCTCTTGATCCGCGACCTCGCTGATGCACCCTTTTCGCCAAATCTTCCCCTCCGGCGCAGATTCTCTCTAAGGCTCTCGTAATTTTGCACTTAGGGATACGCACCGGCTGGCAGGAAAATTTTCCGGACTTCATGCTAGGCTGAGAAAGTACCGTTTTGGCCCTTCAGTCGATGACGATGAATCGGCCAGCCCGGTCATTTCCTTTTGGTCTGCGCTTACAGGGGGAATTCGACAGGAAGTCCGCGCTCCTCCTTTCGGCCAGGCTAAACCCTTCTGTCTCATACAATTCTGTCTTATGCGCCCCGAGGGCATAGGAGCTGGCTTTGTCTTTAAGTGGGGTTATAAAACTGTTTTTCTGCCGTCGTTCGATGTTTTCCCGAACCGGTTCACGCTGCACCATCATTGGTTCTCTTTTGGGAATCGCGTTTTTTGTCCTGCCCAGCCCCACCCTGGCCCAGGGCGGGCCGCCTTATTACACGAACGATCCGGGTACGCCCGGCAACCTCAACTGGGAAATCAACCTCGGCTACATGCCGTTTTTGTACAGCGACCAATCGGTCTCGCACACGCCGGACGTGGATATCAACTTCGGCGTTGGCGATCGCATCCAGCTCACTTATGAAAACGCCTGGCTGCGGGTGCACAATCCCGGCTCACCGGTTGAGTTCGGGCTGGGGCAGTCGAATTTCGGGGTGAAATGGCGTTTTCTCGACCGCGGCGAAAACGGTTTGTCGATTTCGACCTTTCCACAGGCGTTTGTCAACAACCCGGACGATGCCGTTCGCCGCAAGATCACGCCCCCGACCGACTCGTTTCTTCTGCCTTTCGAGTTCACCCACAAAGCCGGCCCTGTCGACGTAGATTTGGAACTGGGTTACAGCTTCGTGCATAACGGCCCTAATGGTTGGATCACGGGTCTTGTGGTGGGCCACGAATTCACGAAGAAGCTGGAACTGGATGCCGAGTTCTACGACCAAGGCCCGTTTCATCTGCCCGATACGCAGCCTAGCTTCGACGTCGGCGGCCGTTACAAGGTGCACAGCCCGATCATTTTTCTCTTCATGGCCGGCCGCGCGTTGGAGCCGGCGCGCGCGAACCAGAGCTACTTTCAGGGATATTTCGGCATTCAGTTGCTGCTGCCGCCCAAGTCGTATAAGTCCGACAACCCCGAAGAACTGGATAAGGGCGCAGGCGGATCCCGGTGATTTTTGCCTCGCTTACTCCGGTAACCGCTCGGTACAACCGAGGACCAAACATTCCCGTTTGCGGTTGCGCGGTTGCACTAGAATAGGGGGCAGCGTCCTCGCCGTCCTTGTGATTGCTGCCGTAGCGCGAAAATTGCTGTGAGCGATCAGAACAACAAGCCTGTGCTCGATGAGCAGACTTTTGCCCGCCTGCTGGAAGCCGCCTACGTGTTGCAGGAGCACAACCGCCAGGTCAAAGAGCTGGGCGAAAGCCTGGAGTCGCACAGCGAAGAACTGCGGCAGCGCGACCGGCTGCTCGAAAATGCGCGCGAAAAAAGCCGCAAGTTCGCCGAGCAGTCGGCGCCCAACGGCGACTACACGCTGACTCTCGCCGAGATTGTGGAGGCGCAGCACCAGATTCAAATGCGCCACCTCGATCTCGACCACGCCCTCGCCGTGGTGGCCGAACGGGTCATGCGCATCGCGGGAGCGAGCGGCGCGGGCATCGGCCTGCTCGACGGCGCTACCGTGCGTTATCGCGCCGCCGCCGGCGCGCCGGCGCTGCCCGTAGGGAGCGAAGTCGCATTGCAGTCGGCAGTGTGCCAGGCCAATGTGCGCACCGGGCAGGTCATTCGCACCGACGACGTGGACACGGAATTTCTCTTCGACCCCGAGCCCTGCCGCGCGCGCGGCATCCTCTCTCTTCTCGCCGTTCCCATTTATCACGACGGCAACATCGTGGGCGCGCTGGAGCTTTATTTCGACCGCCTGCAGGGCTACGCCGAACAGGACGTTCACACCTGCCAGCTCATGGCCGGCCTGGTGACGGAAGCTCTGGGCCGAGACTCCGAATCGAAGCTGAAAAAATCGATGGCCGAGGAACGCTCCTCCATGCTCGCCGCCATCGAACGCTTGCAGCCGAATCTTTCGGCTTTGGCGAGAGAGCAATCGCCGCCCGCCGCGCCGATCGCGCCGGGTACCACCCAAGCCCAGAAAGTAACTTGCTGGAAATGCGCACAGCCGCTTTTGGCGGAGGAGCAATTCTGCGGCAATTGCGGCGCACCACGCAGTTCCGCGGCCGAACCCGCCACCATGCAGAGCAAACTTGCCTCGGCCTGGCAAAAGCAGCAGGGCGAGGCGCAGGCTGACCACGCTTTCTCCGCCGGCGAGACGCCGGCGTTTCCTCCCGCTTTCGCGGCGGAGGGGTCCGATGGGGACAGCGCCGGCGAAGAAACGGCCCATGAGGAAATAGCGCACCCTGCCGCGGAGGAATTCGCCGCGCCTCGATCGTTATGGTCGAGGAAAAAAATCGATGGAAAGCCCCGCGCCGACAGCCAGGCGAGCGACCGCGAGGACGAAGCGGAGGCCGGCCGTGTGGTTCCGATTTCCACCACTACCCTCGCCACTACCGAACCCGATCCGGCGGTGTGGTCTTCTGCCAGCAAGACGCGCGATTTTTTCGAATCCCTCTCGGGTGGCCGCGAGCCCGGCGCTTTGGCGCAGTTCTGGCGCGCGCGGCGTGGAGACATCTATCTGGTCGTGGCTCTTATTCTGGTGGTCGTGGTGATTCGCTGGGGAATCTGGTCCAATCATCCGGTCGGCGCGCAGGCCCACGGCAGCCCCGCTCCGTCGGCCGCTCATGCCCCGGCATCGTCGGAGAACAATCTCTCCACCTTCGACAAAGTGCTCATCGCCTTCGGGCTTGCCGATCCTCCCGAGACGCCGGAAAACAGGGGCAACCCCGATGTTCAGGTGTGGGTTGATCTGCAAACCGCGCAATATTACTGCCCCGGGTCCGACCTCTACGGGAAAACCCCTAAAGGAAAAATGACGTCGCAGCGCGGCGCGCAACTGGACCAGTTTCAGCCTGCCTACGGTAAAACCTGCGAATAACCGGTAGGCCGCTCCCCGATTGACAAGCCCCCTTCGCCGTAGTGCAATGAGGACGAGCCGCTTCCTCGGGAGACGTCTTTGTCCCAATCAACCGATCAGATCATCCCAGACTCTTTACCCGACCCTGAAACCAATCCGCTGCAAAACCCGCTGCTGGCGGCCAACATGGGACGCTGGGCGGAGGTTTATTTCACCACGCCTCCGGAAAAACGCTCCGAAGCGGTGTCCGAGCTACTGCGAGAGTTAAGGAACGAGCAGCATACGGTGCCTGCGGAAATTCCAAAACCGATAACGGCGGCTTCGCAGCGTGTCAGCGCGCAAGCATCCGACACCCCAGATGACCTGGGCGAAGCTGCATTTTCTTTTCTGGGTTCTTATCCGGACGAAGCCCTGGCCGCAAGACCCGCGGAGGATGAAAACACGGAAGATGAGAACGCGCATTGTGAAAACGCGCATTATGGAAACACGCGGGATGAAAACGCGCGGGATGAAAACGCGGAGGAAGCGGTCGTCTGTTCTGCCTGCGGGTATCACAGTCCGCCGCGCAGGAAGTTCTGCGGCATGTGCGGCACGCTTATCGAGCCGCCTGAGTTTTCGCCGGCGGATTCCACCCCTGACGTGACTCGAACTCATTCTGGACCAGCGTCGTCATTTCTGGGGTTGGATTCCTTTCGCCCCAGCGGAGCGGAAGCCGCGCGGGAATTCCACAGCGATTCCAGCAAGGATTATCCCGTGCTGCCGAGCTGGTCTCCGGAACTCGAGGCGCCGCATTTTTCTATGGACGCGGTGAATTCGCCCTACCGTTACCGCCTCTACGTCGGCGCGGTACTGGTTCTTCTTTTAGGAGGGCTGATCTTCTATATGGCTCGTGGCAGTGCGGCGAAGCATTCGGCCGCGGCCGGGTTGGAGTCGGTCCCCTCGCGCAACATTCCCGATGCTCCGTCAGTTGCCCCGCCGGCTCCCGCGGCGGCAGAAAAAACTCCGGTCCTGCCGGTCGACAATGGTTCGCGTGCGCCGGAGAAAGCACAACTGCCGCCGCCCGATCAGGCCCAGGGTGCCGCGAATGACCGCGCCGCCAATGTGGCGGAACAGCCGCAAAGGCGCGCGAATGCGCCGGGCCGCGCCCGCCGCAGAGCCCCACCCGTGCCCGTTGTCGACGCCAGCGCAAAGTCGGCGAACCTGGCCGGGCCGAGTGGAGTTCAGGACTTTGCTACGGCGCAAAAGTTCTTGAGCGGCACGGCGGGCATGCCGCGGGACAGCCGGCAGGCTTCCTTGTGGTTGTGGAGCGCCGTCAGAAAAGGCAACCTGCCTGCGGCGGTGACGCTCTCCGATTTGTATCTGCGCGGAGACGGTGTGGCCAAAAACTGCGATCAGGCCCGGCTTCTGCTCGATGCCGCAGCCCGCAAAGGCGCGCCGGGTGCGGGATTGCGGCTGCGTAATCTTCAGGCCTTCGGCTGCCAGTAAACCGCGCGCAAAGAAAAAAGCCGCAGGTTCTTTCTGCGGCTTCCTGACTCTCTGCTTCCCGCTTGTTTGCGCTAGGAAGGCAGTCCAGGGTGCTGGTTGCGTGATTCATACCACAAGGCCAGCTCCACGCGGTTCCACAGGCCCAGCTTGTCGTAAATCACACGCAGATAGTTTTTCACCACGTGCTCGGTGGTCCCGATGGCATGGGCCACGTCCCGGTTCTTCAGGCCCTGGGCCACTAGTTCAATGACTTGGTTTTCGCGCTGGCTGGGGACGCGATTTCCGTAACGTTCGCTTGCAAGCATGATTGCCTCCTGTATAAAAGGGTCGCGAGTTTCACCCGCTTGATTCCACCGGTAATGCCAAAACGCAAAAACAGCCGGTTGAAGTGCGCTTTCACCGTGCGCCGCGCCATGTTCAGTTGCGTCGCGATTTCAGCGTTATCGCAGCCCTGCAAAAGCAGTTCGACGATCTGTTGTTCGCGTGGTCCCAGCCGAACGGTTTGCTCCATTACTGACCCCCTGGGTTCGTAAGATTGCCCCCGCCCCTGAGGAACGGCCGGGCTAGGATGTTTCCAATTTCAATAGCATCCTCGTTGCCATAACCTGCGGGGGAGTCGATAAAACCACAACACTCATTTCCACAGGTACTTGCAGACTATCGGGACTATTCTGAATTGCGGAACACAAGGGCAAACAGCCGCGTCGCGGCCGCTGAACGGGACCGTGATGGATGCACCACTAGCTCTCGAATGGGCATGAACACAGGCTGAAAAGCGACTGCCCCACTCGCCGGAGAAAACCATGCCGGCTCACCTCTCCCGTCGCACTTGGCTCGCCGCTTGGCCGCTGTTTCGCGAAATGCCGAAAGCCGCGCCAGACTGGGGGTCTGGAACGCCGTAATGCGACTGCGCTCAGGTAAAACCCCTAGGAGAAAATTGCCTTCCTACACAAAAGACCTGAATTATTTACATGATTCCGGGGGAGTAACGGCCAAAAGCGGGCTGCAAACCGCCCGTCCAGCGCCGTTTTCCACAGTTTCGCCCTAAAAAATCGACCCTCCAGCCACACTTTTGGTCAATTTTTAACATTGTTGTGCCCATCGCTTCCCCTCCACCCTGCTCTACACTGTATGGACTTCTCATGCCAACCTCTGTTCTGAAATTCGAGTTTGCCCGAAGTTCGCAGCGGCGGAGGCGGACGCGATGAAGCGTCTGCTAAGCGTCGTCGGGGCTCGTCCCAACTTCATGAAAATGGCCCCCATCGTGGAGGCCTTGAAGGCGTTTCCGGAGATCGAGCACCGCCTTGTCCACTCCGGCCAGCATTACGACGAAAAGCTCTCGGGCAATTTCTTCTCCGATCTTGGCCTTCCCGTGCCTGATGTAAACCTCGAAGTCGGCTCCAGCAGCCACGCCGTGCAGACCGCGGAGATCATGCGGCGCATCGAGCCGGTTTTGCTGGATTACAAGCCACGCATGATCGTTGTACTTGGCGATGTGAACTCCACCATCGCCGCCGCTCTGACCGCGGTCAAGCTGGGAATCCAAGTGGCCCATGTCGAGGCCGGGCTGCGCAGCTTCGATATGTCGATGCCGGAGGAGATCAATCGCAAACTGACTGACGCCATCTCCAATTTGCTGTTTGTGAGTGAAGCGAGCGGAGTGGAAAACCTTCGGCGCGAAGGCGTGGGCGCCGAGAAAATTTTTCTGGTCGGCAATGTGATGATCGATTCGCTGTTGCGCCATCGCGAGCAGGCTTCCCATTCGCGATTGCTTCTCGATCTGGGTCTCCGGCAGAACGGATCGGGCTGCCGTACCTATGGAGTCTTAACGCTGCATCGGCCGTCGAATGTCGACGGCCGCGAAACCCTGGGAAAAATTCTCGGCGCCATCGCGGAAGTGGCCGCCGAGTTCCCGATTTTTTTCCCGGTCCACCCCCGCACCCGAAAAAATATTGAGCATTTTGGCTTGGGCGGGTACTTCGCTCCGCCGCACATCGGTCATGGCATTGTGCCCCTCGATCCTCTCGGTTATCTGGATTTCCTGGCGCTCAACGACAACGCGCGCATTGTGCTCACCGACTCGGGAGGAATACAGGAAGAGACCACTGTGCTCGGAGTACCGTGTCTTACGCTGCGCGAGAACACCGAGCGTCCGGCAACCGTCGATTACGGCACGAATCAGGTGGTGGGCGTGGATCCGGAAGAAATCCTCAAGGCCGCACAATCCGCTCTGTCCGGCCCTGCCCGGTTAAACCGCCGGCCTCCCCTATGGGATGGCAAGGCGGGCGAGAGAATCGTTTCGATCTTGCGCGATCGCCTCTAAGAGTCAGCGCGAAAACTGAACTTTGAGTGACAGTCGTCGGGTCCGCAAAGAATTACTGTAACGCCGCCTGCGAAGCCTGGATGGCGCAGCCTCCCGTGCCGGACGTTCCACAGGTCTGATTGCCCAGGGTAGTAAAGTAAATATTCGAGGCTCCGCCCTGAGTTACCGATCCCACAACGTTGTCGATCACCATGCCGCTGGTGCCGCCGGTTTCCGCCCCGGAGGCGGTTGCGAGAGCGCCAACGTTCGTCCAGACCAAAGTCGAGCCGTCGGTGACGGTACCGCCCGCTGTCAGGCTGAAACCGGGAACGGTCCCGCCCGACGTACCGGCAGTCGTGACCAGTTCGACGTTGTTGTTCGCGTCGAGGATCTCTGTGCCCTTGGAATAAACGTGGGTTCTTATCCACGCCGGCAAAGGAAAGGCGGAGATCGATCCCTGGTCCGTCCAGGTCAGTTTGGGAGTGCTTGATCCTTCCTTGGTAGTTCCGCCAGTGGAGATATTCCAGAAGGGTTCTGTGGTGCCGGAGGTGCCAGCAACGGTCACGACCTGAATATGAAGGTTGCTGTCCAGGATTTCCTGCCCCACTATGTAGCTGGTGGAAGCCCGCCAAGCCGTGTCCAGGAAGTTGAAGATGCATCCGCCGGAAGCGCAAGTGGTCGCGACGCCGCTGTTCTCCACGCTGGCAAAAATCCACTCGGCAGGGCCGCCCGAGGCGTTCGGATTCGAAACGTCAGTAATAGGAGAGCAGGCCGGTTGCGGGCCCAGGCCGTTAGTGAGGCTGGGTCCAGCCAACACCGTACCCAGAACGCTATTTCCGATGGCAACCTGATAAACAATCGGAACCCCGCCGGTGTTTCCGCAAACGTACAAATGTCCACTGGCAGTCGCCGAATTTTCGTACGTGCTGTCAAAGGCCCCGAGGTAAAGCGGATTGGGAGTTGTCCCCTCGGCGGTGCTGTCTCCGATGATGGCCTCCGAGGGAGTGGTTGTAGAAGTGAAAGTGGTCGGAAGCTGGTAAAGGCCGGTGCAATCAACGCTTCCGGGACAACCTGCACTGCCGTCGGCAGTCGCGAACACATAAACCAGTCCCGCATTAGAATCCACAATCGGTCCCTCGATCAGTCCCGGCCCACCATCCACCCCCAGCGAGAAATCAAGCTGACCCGATGTGGTGACTGTCCCGCTGGAAGTCACCGAGTACAGGAATCCGCCCTGGTCGGTCACGAACACAAGTCCGGACGCAGGATCGTACACCGGGCTTTCAAGCGCGGTTGGCGTGGTGGGGTTTACCAGCACCGGCCAGCCGCCGGTGGTTACCTGGTCCGGCGTTCCAAAGAATACCGGGGTGAATTTGTGCAGATACCCGGCGTCGTCGCCCACGTAAGCCACGTCGAGATCGTAATCATAGAAGACGGAGGAGTTCGTGTCGGCATTCACGGTCGCGCCCACATTGAGCTCCAGGTAGGTTGCGCAGGGAGCGACGCACGCGGGATAGAAGCCGCGGAAAATGCTGCTGACCAACGTGGGAGCGCTCACGGTATCTGTGGTCGATGGCGCCCACTTCAACAGCACCAGGTCTGAGGTGTAACCGCCGCCAGTCTGCATGTACGCCACCTGGGTTCCGTCGAGCGAGAACACGGGCGATGTGTTCATCGTTCCTTTGGTGTCATATGCCCAGTAAGTTGAGGCGATTGTGCCCGTGCATCCGGAATAAAGGTTGTTGAAGGCGATGATCGTGGCCTGAGACGTTGAACCGGCGAGTCCGGTGCCGAACATGGCGAAATCGTTGGCGCAGCTGGCCTGATTGATGTTGAACGAATACTTGGCGGGATAATTCAGTGCGCCCATGGTCGCGTTGTTGCCCAGAAATTGGGCCCAGTCGCCATGCTTCCTGCCGGCTCGGGTTTCGAGCCGATCCGCTTGAGGAGCCTCCGGAGAAAGCGTCGCCGCCACATGCCGCTGCTGTTGCTGCCGGTAACGAACGTCCCGGCTCAGCCGCGCCGCCTGTTCCGGGTTCGCCGCCCCGGAAAAAATCAGGTGGCGGCTGCTCCAGTCCGTAGTGAGCGGTTCATTTTTGCGTGTGGTCGCAGCCTGCCCGTGCAACTCAGCGCTGAAAGTCACGATTGCCGTAATCGCCAAGACTGACCAGAGTCCCAAACACAGGGCCACGCGCACGGAAGATCGCCAGTTCTTTCTCATTCCTGTCTCCTTCAGCTTCCGGGATACGCACCACAAGCTCAATGTCAACAATGGACACCAAAACTCAGACTGTTTTTGCTGCATTTAGAACTGCGGCTGGTCTATTGGAAGATCATCATACAACGACTATTTTGAGGAAATCCTTGAAAATTACCGGTGGGAACCATGATTTTCCACAGCATAACGCAGACGAATTTGTGTATTTTCGACCTGCCGCCTTCCCATTTACAATCGAATTGGCCGGCACAATCGCCGCCCGGTATTGTTTTCTAGTGCGCGGCGAGTTCATCTATTCATTTTTCGAGAAGCAGAATGGCCATTATTAAAGAACCCAAACTTTCCCCCGCCAAAAAACAGAAGACCTACGAAGGACTCACCTCCCAACAACTGATTCAGGCCTACCGCCTGATGTTCATGTCGCGCCGCATCGACGACCGTGAAATTCTGCTCAAGCGCCAGCAAAAAATCTTTTTTCAGATTTCCGGCGCCGGTCATGAAGCCATTGGCGTGGCCGCCGGCATGACTCTTAAGCCCGCCTACGACTGGTTTTATCCCTACTACCGCGATCGCGCGTTGTGCCTGGCTCTGGGCGCAACGCCCACCGAAATGTTGCTGGAAGCGGTCGGCGCTGCCGCCGATCCCAGCTCCGGCGGCCGGCAGATGCCTTCGCACTGGGGCTACAAACGGCTGAATATCGTCACCCAATCTTCCCCGACCGGATCGCAGATTCTGCAAGCCGTGGGTTGCGCTGAGGCGGGACGTTATTTCACCCGTCACCCCAAGGCCGCGGAGCTTCCCACCGATGCCGCACTCGACTACCGCCGCTTCAAAGAGGTAGATTTTCACGGCGATGAGATCACCTACGTCTCTCTGGGCGACGGCACCAGCAGTGAAGGCGAATTCTGGGAGGCGATGAACGCCGCCGCTCTCAGCAAGGCGCCGGTGATTTTTTGCGTGCAGGATAATGGCTATGCTATCTCGGTTCCGGTCGAAGTGCAGACGGCCGGGGGCAGCATCTCGCGCCTGGTGTCGGGGTTTCCTAATTTCCATTTTGAAGAAGTGGACGGCACCGATCCGGTCGCCAGCTATGCCGCCTTCCAGCGCGCCGCGCGTTACTGCCGGGAAGGGCACGGCCCAGCGTTTGTGCACGCGCATG